>NZ_BMOL01000012.1:35778-137145 GCF_014647055.1 Deinococcus aerolatus
CTCACCTCTTTTCCCGAATTCAAGTCGCTGGCCATTGGTCAGTCTGTTGCAGATGCCGCAGCGACCGGGAGGACGCAGAGTGCCGTCAGCTATATGGCCCCATTCGGGCGCTGGATTGAACTCACGACATACCCAGGCCCCGATGGCATGTCACTGTTCACCCGCGACGTCACTGAAGCCAAGCAAGCGCAGCGCGAACAGCAGATCAGCCAGGAAAGCTTTGCTGCCGTGTTCCAGGCCAGTCCCGTCGCCATCTTTGTCACCCGTCAGAAAGACAAGCACTTTCTTGACGTGAATACCGAGTTCCTGCGTCAGAGCGGCTACACCCGTGAGGAGGTCCTCGGGAGATCCTCTCAGGACCTGGGGCTCTGGGCCGATCAGATGGACCGTGAAGTTGCCTGGAGCATGGTAGACGGCCACCTGCCGGTTCACAGCCGTGAAGTCCTGTTCCTGAACAAGACGGGGGCCGAGATGCGCGGCGTCCTCTCGATCATTCCCATCGAATTGGCGGACGAGGCCTACGTGATTGGATTCGTGCGGGACGTCACCGAGGAAAAGCGGGCCCAGCAGCAGCTTCAGGCCAGCGAGGCCCGCGCCCGCCACATCGCGGAGGAGTTGCAGCACACCCTGGATCTGTCCCTGGACCTGATTGTTTCGGTTGATTCGGACCACCGCTTCAGCACGGTCAGCGCCGCTTCACGCCAGATTCTGGGCTACGAGCCTGAAGAGATGATCGGCCACCCCATTGTGGATTTCATTCATCCCGATGACCGTGGCGATACCGTCAAGGAATCGCAGCGTGTCCGTGATGGGCACACCACAACGACGTACCAGAACCGGTACTGCCACAAGGATGGAAGCTTGGTCTGGCTGGAATGGTCAGCGGTGATGCTGCCTGCCAACGGGATGGTGTACGGCGTCGGACGCGACATCACCCAGCGCCGCATCGATGAGGAAGACCGGGCCTTCCTGGCGGCCATTGTCCAGGCCAGCCGCAATGTCATCATTGGCCTGTCGCTGGGCGGCATGATCCGCTTCTGGAATCCAGGAGCACAGGCGCTCTACGGGTACACGGCTGATGAAGCGATCGGCCAGCCGGTCACATTTCTGGTGCCTGAGGAGTTCCACGCGCGGGAAGAGGCGTTCTTCGCTCGGGTCAGACAGGGTCAGCAGGTCCAGCCGTTTGAAGCATGGCGCATCACGAAGGCTGGACAGAGGATCCTGGTGCTGGTCACTCTCGCACCCATCCTGAACGCTGCCGGTGAGGTGATCGGCGTCTCCAGGATCGCCCAGGACATCACGGCCCTGCGCACCGCCGAACAGGAGGTTCAAACGCTGAACAAGAGCCTTCAGCAACAACTGCGTCAGGTCAATGGCCTGCGGACCATTGACCAGTCCATTGCCGTCGGCGCAGAGCTGGGCGTGACCCTCGGTCTCATTCTCGACAATGTCAGGGACCAGCTCGACATGGACGTGGCCACCATCTTGTTGCTCGATCCACAGCGCAAAACACTTCGCTACACGGTGACTCGGGGCTTTTATACGGCCCAGCTGGAAGCGTCGGTCCTGAAACTGGGCGTGGGCCTGGCAGGACGGGTGGCCCGGACGCGCAAACCCCTCAGTGTGCCAGATCTTGCGACTGGCGAGATGCCGCCAGCCTGGCGGGCAACCTTCCAGGAGGAAGGACTGACGGCGTACTACGGTGTCCCGCTGATCAGCAAGGGGCAGGTGCTGGGCGTGCTCGAAGTGTTGTGTCACGAGTCCTGGCCGCTGTCCCCCGAGTGGCTCACCACATTTGAAACCCTGACCAGCCAAGCGACCATTGCCATTGACAACGCCTGGCTGTTCGAGAAGCTGGAACACAGCAACCTGGAATTGCGTCTGGCCTACGACGCCACCATCGAGGGCTGGGCCAGGGCACTGGACTTGCGTGACAAGGAAACGGAAGGACACTCACGCCGGGTGACCGAGATGACCGTCGAGCTGTGCCAGATGCTGGGATTCACGCCCGGACAACTGATTGATGTTCGCCGGGGCGCTCTGCTGCACGATATGGGGAAGATGGGGATTCCCGACGCGGTGCTGCTCAAGCCAGGGAAACTCACCGATGAGGAGTGGGTGCTGATGAAAAAACACCCGGAATATGCGGTGAACCTGCTCTCACCCATCGAGTTCCTGCGTCCCGCTCTGGAAATCCCGCAACATCATCACGAGAAGTGGGACGGCAGTGGTTATCCGGCTGGGCTGGCAGGAGAGGCCATTCCACTGGTTGCCCGGGCCTTCGCAGTGGTGGATGTCTACGACGCGCTGACCAGCGACCGCCCCTACCGAAAGGCCTGGACGCGGGAGCAGACCATCACCCATCTCCAGAACAGCTCAGGCACGCACTTCGATCCTGAGATCGTGGAGGTCTTCATTCGCATGATTGGGCAGCCGTGACCTGCCAACGGATGAATCCGTTGGCAGGTCACATCAAGATCAGCTGATCAAGTTCCACCGGGGAGCGTTGGTCCTGGGCTTCGTCGTACCAGGCATACCCACTGCCCGCGCGTTTGATCCGGTACATGGCGGCGTCCGCCTGAATCAGAAGCTGTTCGGGCCTGTGGGTGTGGTCCGGATAACTGCTCAGTCCGATACTGCAGCGCACCAAAATGTCGTGACCGCGTAATGTGAACGGCTCCTTGAACGCTTGCTGGATACGTTCCATCACATTCGCAGCGTCGTCTGCCGAACGGACATCGGTCAGCAGCAAGGTAAATTCATCACCGCTCATTCGGGCCACCACGTCGCTGGTGGCCACCGAGTGCTTCAGACGCAGGGCGACCTGCTGTAGAAGTTCGTCGCCTGCCGCGTGCCCGAACGTGTCGTTGACAATTTTAAAGCGGTTGAGGTCCATCAGACCCACCACTACTTTTTCACCAGACTGATCGGCGCGGCGGCAGGCCTGGGCCATCAGTTGGCGGAAATGGGCACGGTTGGGAAGCCCGGTCAATGTGTCGTGGAGGGCCATCGTACTGAGGTCCTGGACCGCGCGGCGCAGATTGAGTTCATCCATGGCCATCGCGGCGAACGATTCGAGCAGGACTTCTTGCTCAGCGCTGAACTCACGCGGGCGTTGGTCGAGCACGCAAAATGTGCCCAACTTATGACCCTCTGCCGTCATGAGCGGTGCGCCGGCGTAAAAGCGCAGGTGCGGCTCACCCGTGACGTTGTCAAACTTCCTGAGCCGGGCGTCCTGGGTGGCGTCGTGAACAACCATCACACCGTCTTGAGCAATGGCGATGGAACAAAACGAAAGACTCCGCGGACCCTGTGAAGGTTCGGAACCGGTTTTGGCTTTGAACCACTGCCGATGCTCATCGACGAACGTCACTGAAGCCATCGGCATGTCGAAAAACTGTGCTGCGAGCGTCACCAGCCGGTCGAATTGCGGCTCAGGGGCAGTGTCAAGGATGCCAAATCGGTAGAGGGCCGCCAGTCGCTGCTGCTCGTCATCGACTTCAGCAGTCAAGTGAGGATTGAAGAGCGCAGGTTCATCAGCATTCACACGGCAACAGTGCGGCAGTGTTTATCACGAAATTCTTAATCAGGCACTAATGGAATGAATGCGGCGAAAGCTGAGGAGCGATACGCATTTCAAAAAAGTCGATATCTACGGAATGCCTGCTTAAACGTACACGTGACCGTGTGGACTTGGTGTTGACCCGTGGCCGGGAGGCCACGGGTCTGATGCGCCTTGTTTAAGAACAACAGCGTCGTGTTTTAGCAGGGGCCAGCCCAGACTCCGCACGTCTTGATGCGTCCTTTACCCCACTGAGAGAGTCAGAAACTGAGGGGAGCAGCGACTGAGCCGTCACGCTGACTTTGAAAATTCAGTGGTCCACAGCCCCCGCCCAACCCAGGCGCGCTTTGAATGGCCGCCTGCACATAGGCGTGGGCGGCCCGCACCGCACCGGGCAAAGGCATCCCCCGTGCCAGATTGGACGTGATCGCCGCCGAGAGGGTGCACCCTGTCCCATGGGTGTGGCGGGTGGCCTGCCGAGGCGCGTGGAGTCGCAATTGAACATTCGGCGTCCGGAGCTCATCGGTTACGGTCGTCCCGTCTGCGTGGCCGCCCTTAAGTAGCAGAGGCAGATTTTCCGGCATCTCTGCGCCGAACAGGGCCCGCGCTTCGGGCAGATTGGGCGTGATTAGGGTGGCGAGAGGGAGGAGTTCATCTCGCAGGACTTGCACCGCATCAAGATCCAGCAATGCGTCCCCGCTCTTGGCCAGCAGCACCGGATCGGCCACCAGCGGCAGGCCACGTCCCCGGAGTGCCGCTGCCACCGCCCAGATAACAGCGGCGTTGCCCAACGCGCCGGTCTTGACGGCAGCCACCGGAAAGTCGTCCAGCACCGCTTCGATCTGCGCCCGCACCAGTTCCGGGTCCAGCGTATGCACCGCACGCACCCCGCGCGTGTTTTGCGCCGTAATCAGCGTCAAAGCCGACGTGCCGAAAACCCCATGCGCCTCAAATGTTTTCAAATCTGCCTGAACGCCTGCCCCGCCTCCAGAATCAGAACCGGCGATGGTCAGGGTCACAGGGACGGTCATGCAGGCACCTCGGGATCGGGCAGGCGGGGGATGCCTGTGGCCGGGCTGCTGGGGCTGGCGATGTCGCGCTTGGCCATGCGCCCGGCCAGGAAGGCGGCGCGGCCCGCGCGCACCCCCAGGGCAAAGGCGTGCGCCATGCCCACCGGGTCACGGGCCTCGGCCACGGCAGTGTTGACCAGCACGGCGTCGGCCCCGGCCTCCAGCGCCTGCGCCGCGTCGCTGGGCACGCCCAGACCCGCATCTACCACGATGGGCACCTGGGCGCCGTCCAGCACAGTCCGCAACAGTTCCCCGGTGCGGAAGCCGCGCCCCGAGCCGATGGGGCTGGCCAGAGGCATCACCGCGGCGCAGCCCACCCGCTCCAGCGCGCGGGCCAGCACCGCGTCGGGCTGGACATAGGGCAGCACCGTGAAGCCGTCGCCCACCAGCGTCTCAGCGGCCTTCAGGGTGCCGATGGCATCGGGCAACAGCCAGCGGGCGTCAGGAATCACCTCCAGCTTGATCCAGTTCACCCCTGTCGCGGCGTGGGCCAGGCGCGCCACGCGCACGGCTTCCTCGGCGGTGCGGCAGCCGGCGGTGTTGGGCAGCAGTTGATAGCGGTCCAGGTCCAGCGACTCCAGCAGGCCCACATGCCCCGGCGCTTTCAGCTCCACCCGGCGCAGGGCCACGGTCACGATGCCCGTGCCGCTGGCCTCCAGCACGGCGTTCATCAGGCCCAGGTCGCTGAATTTGCCGGTGCCAAGTATCAGGCGGGAGGCAAACGTTTTTCCGGCGATGGTCAGGGGATCAGATGGTAAGGACATGCTCAGCCTCCTCCAGTGATGCGGACAATTTCCACGGTGTCGCCCGGGGCCAGCGGGCGGTCAGGAATCCGTGCGCCAGGGTAGAAGTCGTCGTTCACGGCCACCGCCACCCGCTCCGGCGAGATATTCAGCTCGCGCAGGAGGAGCAGGAGCGTCAGGCCAGCACGGTAAGGGTGCGGTTCACCATTCAACTGCAAATCTTTGAGCGGCACTTTTTCTAGCGGCATATCGCCTCCGGCATGGCGGGCAGGCGGGCCAGCAAATCGGAGGCAGCCTGCGCGGGATCGGGGGCATCCAGCACAGCCCGGACCACCGCCACCCGCGACGCTCCAGCCCGCACCACGTCTTCCACAGTCGTCAGGTCAATCCCGCCGATGGCGTACCACGGAATATCTGCCTTCTGCATGTCCAGCATCAGCGCCGCCACCCGCCTGACGTACTCCAGCCCCACAGCGGCGCGGCCCGGCTTGGTGGGCGTGGCATACACTGGCCCGGCGGCGATATACGCGGGCGCGTCGGCCAGCACTTCCAGCGCCTGCTGGAGGGCGTGGGTGCTGAGGCCCACCTGAAGGCCCGGCGCGAGACTGCGCGCCCACACAACCGGCAAGTCGTTCTGGCCCAGATGCACGCCGTCCACCCCACCCGCCAGCGCCACGTCCAGCCGGTCATTGACGAACAGCGGCACGTTCCGCTTGTGCGCCAGATCGCGCAGCCGCCTGGCCAGGGCGATGTAGGGCCGCGCCTCGCCGTCCTTGACGCGTAGCTGCAGCGTGTCCACCCCGCCGTCCAGCGCGGCCTCCACGCGGGCGACGAACTCGGCTTCACGCTGATCGGGGCGCGGGGTGGCGACGAGGTACAGGCGGCCCAGAGGCCGGGCAACGGGCCGGCTCACGCCTCCACCTCCTCATCCGGGCGGTCCAGGTAGATCTCGGAACCGGCCTCGCGGAACTCGCGCGCCTTGTCTTCCAGTCCCTTGAGGATGTCCCCGGCGCGCAGGTCATGGCTGAGCTTCATGGAGCAGAACTGCGGGCCGCACATGGAGCAGAAATGCGCGGTCTTGGCGGCATCGGCAGGCAGCGACTCGTCGTGCAGGGCGCGGGCTCTTTCGGGGTCCAGCGCAAGGTTGAACTGGTCCTCCCAGCGGAACTCAAAACGGGCCTGAGAAAGCGCGTTGTCGCGGGCCTGCGCGCCAGGGTGGCCCTTGGCGAGGTCAGCGGCGTGGGCCGCCAGTTTGTAGGTGATGACGCCCTCGCGCACATCGGCCCTGTCGGGCAGGCCCAGATGCTCCTTGGGCGTCACGTAGCACAGCATGGCGGTGCCGTACCACGCGATCTGCGCCGCGCCGATGGCGGACGAGATGTGATCGTAGCCGGGGGCGATGTCGGTGGTCAGCGGCCCCAGGGTGTAGAAGGGCGCTTCCTGGCAGACTTTCAGCTGGCGGGTCATGTTCTCGCGGATCAATTGCATGGGGACGTGCCCCGGTCCCTCGATCATGGTCTGCACGCCGTGGTCCCAGGCGACGCGGGTCAGCTCGCCCAACGTTTCGAGTTCCGCGAACTGTGCGGCGTCGTTGGCGTCCTCGATCGAGCCGGGACGCAGGCCGTCCCCCAGCGAGAACGTCACGTCATAGGCGGCCATGATCTCGCAGATATCCGAGAAACGGGTATACAGGAAGTTCTCGCGGTGGTGCGCCAGACACCACTTCGCCAGGATGCTGCCGCCGCGCGACACGATGCCGGTGCGCCGCCGCGCGGTCAGCGGTACGTGTGCCAGCCGCACGCCCGCGTGGACGGTGAAGTAGTCCACGCCCTGCTCGGCCTGTTCCAGCAGGGTGTCACGGTAGACTTCCCAGCTCAGGTTCTCGGCCACGCCGCCCACCTTTTCCAGCGCCTGGTAGATCGGTACCGTGCCGATGGGGACCGGGCTGTTGCGGACAATCCACTCGCGGGTGGGATGGATGTGCCGCCCCGTCGACAGGTCCATGACCGTGTCGGCCCCCCAGCGCGCGGCCCAGACCATCTTCTCCACTTCCTCCTCAATGCTGCTGGTCACGATGGACGTGCCGATATTTGCGTTGATCTTGACCCGGAAGTTGCGTCCGATGATGGTGGGTTCCAGTTCCGGGTGGTTGATGTTGGCCGGAATGACGGCCCGGCCCCGCGCCACCTCACTCCGCACGAACTCAGGGGTGATGACGGCGGGAATGCTGGCGCCAAAATGCTGGCCAGGGTGCTGATGATGCAGGTCAAAGTCGGCGTGCTGGCGCAAATTCTCGCGGATGGCGACAAACTCCATCTCGGGCGTGATCTCGCCCCGGAGGGCCGCCTGCATCTGCGTGATGGGTTGCCTGCTATAGGCGCGGCGCGGCGTGGGAACGGCGGGAAAGGGCAGCGGCCCGCTCCTGTCCAGATATGCCGAAACACGCGCCGATTGCGTTTCTAGCCGCGCATCTGTTGCCAGCCAGGGCCGGACGTGCGGCAGCCCGCGCCGGAGGTCAATCGGGACGGCGGGATCGGTGTAGGGGCCGCTGGTGTCCGGCACCAGAATGTCGGGATTGGGCGTGCGGCGCGTCAATCCGCCGACGACTTCCAGTGTGGCCGACTGCCGGACGGCCCGCACGGGCACGCGTACCTGCGGGTGTAACTGACCATTCAAGTACTGCTTCTTGCTGTTCGGAAAGGGCGTGGTGGACAGGGCGGGCTCACCAGATACAGGCGTGGTCATGAGGCCTCCAGCAAAAAAGACAACGGCGTAGGACGCGGGGAGCGTGAGAAGCCGCCCGGTCTGAAAGGTCTGAAAGATGTCTGGTCCATACGGAAAATTCACGGGCGCATAAAAAACTCTCAGCGCCGCGCTCCGTTTCCGTTCACATCAAAAAAGACCACCCTCCCCCAAAAACGTTCGGAGGAGGGCGGCCACAAAAGAGGTCCGCACCCGTCACGCTCCCTCCGCTGGTATGACCCAGATCAGGTTCCTAGGGTTGGGCGCGTTTGCCCTCTCAGCCCCCGCACATTACGGAGGACACCCCTGGTGACTGCCTCGGAGGATGACAGGTGGGGGCGGAAGGGTCAAGGGCAGGGCGGGCCGAGGGGCTATACAGGCGTCTCCTGCACGCCGGAAAGGAAATCCGGTAGTTCAGCGGAGAAATTGCCAAGAACCCTATGCAAAAAGCGGCTTGAGGTTCCTGGAACGAACCCCTCGGACAGGACGCGGGCCAAGTCACTTCGCCCCGGTCAGCAGGTACGCTGACCACACCGCGAAGGGGCCCAGATGCCAGGACGGAACCACAGCCGCGATTTCAACCTTGAGGTGGTGGGCCAGATCAATGCTGGCCTGTCCACCACCGCTCAGCTCTGCCGGGAACATTCCCTGGCCCCCAGCCTGATCCACTGTTGGAGCCAAGAGATCGGGACACGCGGCGAGGCCGCGTTGACCGCTCCGGCGGCGACGGACCGCAGTGCTGAACTGCCGATTGCCGAGCTGAAACGCTACTGCGGCCAGTTATCTCTGAAAACACGATCTTGAAGTCATTGGCGACGAACCGCCCGAAAAGCGGCACCAGATGATCACGGACGCGGGACACGCGCACCCCACTGTGTCGGTGCGTCGCCTGTATGAGCTGCACGATGTCGGCTGCTCCTGGGACCTCCATCAATTGGGCTGGGACGTGACGAACCGTGACCAGCCTCTGGCCGATGACATCCAGGCAGTGGTGTTGGGGTGGAGCTGACGGAGCCGTCTTCACTGTTTAGCTGGAAAGCCCATTCCTCCGACTCCGAAAAAATTTGCGCTATACTTATCACGAGTGTTCCAAAGTACGGACTGGCCCAGGGCTGCTCTAGGTGATTGACCCAGCGCCTTTTCGTATCTGGAATTCAAGGAGTAGAACATGGCTGTAGGTAAAGTGAAATGGTTTAACGCAGAGAAAGGCTTTGGCTTCATCGAAACACCCGGCAGTCCTGACGTGTTCGCGCACTTCAGCGCGATCCAGAGCAGTGGCTTCAAGAAGCTGAACGAAGGCGACGAAGTGGAATTCGAAGTCGAAGCTGGTCAGGGCAACAAAGGCCCCCAGGCCAAGAACATCGTGGTCACGAAGGCTGGACCTGCACCTGCCTTCAACGACCGCCCTCGCCGCGACGACCGCTGGTAATTGCACTAAACTTTCAAACTGGAGAAGGGAGCCTTTGGGGGCTCCCTTCTTTTTGGCAGATATAGCTTGTTGCGGGCAGTGTAGGTTTACATCCATCAAGTATCGCTGAAGGTCAAGGTACCGCAAGGGTTACCACACACCGATCAGCTGACATTAGAAGTCATCCGGAAGTTTGTGATGCGGCTGAACGATGCTCAGTGGGCCGTCCTGTCGCCCCTTCTTCCTCGACCCGTCAAGCAGACCAAACGAGGACGGCCTCGCCGTCCAGACCGTGAGGTTCTGCACGGCATCCTCTGAGTCTTGCGGACCGGGGCACAGTGGGATGCCCTTCCCAAAGGTGAGTACCCTTCCAAGACCACGTGTCATGCCCGCTTTCAGGAATGGAACGAACAGGGCGTGTTTCCGGCCATCCTGGCCGCGCTGTACGAGATGATCAAGGAGCTACAGCTCCTCGATCTCCGGGAAGCGTTTGTAGACGGCACGTTCAGTGCCGCCAAAAAGGGGGCGCAGATGTCGGTCCCACCAAGAAGGGGAAGGGCACCAAGATCATGATCATGGTGGACGCGAACGGCGTGCCGCTCGCGGTTCATACCTGCAGTGCCCGTCCCGCCGAAGTGAAGCTGGTCCACGCCACTCTCGCTGATTCCTTTGGGATGGATTTTCCGAAGCGCTTGATTGGAGATAAAGCGTACGACAGCGATGGCTTGGACGCCGAACTGGCGGCACTTGGGATTTCGATGATCGCGCCCAATCGCCGGAATCGGCGAAAAACCCAGAATGGCAGGCCACTGCGCCGCTATAAGCGGCGCTGGAAGGTGGAGCGGACGATCGCATGGCTCCAGAGCTTCCGTCGTGTCCGGACCCGCGACGAGATCAAGTCACAGAACTTCCTGGGGATGGTTCTGCTGGCCTGCATCATCATTCTGATGCGCCTTATGTCCGGATGACCTCTAGGCAAACGAGATACTTAGGCGTAGAATTAAAACACACCAAATCAGGTTGCTGTTCTGCATGGATAACCAGCGACCCGCCCCTTTCGTCACCGGCGTGAACCATGCATCTGGATTTCCTGTGGAAATGTGGGTGCAGTGGAACGCCGGTATTGTTTTGTCTACCCGGAGTGAGGAGGCGACATGAACAGTTTCACCCTGACAGTCAATGGAGAACCCCGTGAGGTGCAGGGCGCGCGGCCCCACACGACGCTGCTGAACTGGCTGCGCGACGGCGGCCTGACGGGCTGCAAGGAAGGTTGCGCCGAGGGCGAATGCGGGGCCTGCGCAGTGCTGGTCAGTCGCCCGGACGGACGCGGCGGCACACGCCTGGAAAGTGTCAATGCCTGCCTGGTGATGCTCCCGGCCGTCAGCGGCCAGCAAATCATCACCGCCGAGGGCATCGGTTCGCCCGGTCACCTGCATCCCGTTCAGAGAGAAATGGCGGTGCGCGGCGGCTCGCAGTGCGGGTACTGCACCCCCGGCTTCGTGGTTAGCATGGCCGCCGAGTACTACCGCCCTGAACGCATAGACGGTGAACACCACGCGCCCAATGGCTTCGACATCCACGCGCTAAGCGGCAACCTGTGCCGCTGCACCGGCTACCGCCCGATTCAAGACGCCGCCTATGCGCTGGGTACGCCGCCCGAGAGCGACACGCTGGGCACGCTGCGCACCCGTCCGGCCCCCACTCCCCAGGCCCTGCATCTGTCTGGGCCGGACGGCGACTTTCACCGTCCCGCCGACCTGCCGGAGGCGCTGGAACTGCTGGCCGAGCACCCGGACGCCACGCTGCTGGCAGGCGGCACCGACTGGGGCGTGGAGGTCAACATCCGCCACGCACGGGCGGGCGCGACCATCGCGGTGGATGGGCTGGATGAACTGCGCGAGCTGGAGTGGCATGACGATCACGTCCGCATCGGCGCGGGCCTGAACCTGACAGAGATCGAGCGCCGCCTGGGCGGACGCATTCCGTTGCTGGCCGAGTGGTTCCCGCAGTTTGCCAGCCGCCTGATCCGCAACAGCGCTACTCTCGGCGGGAACCTCGGCACCGCCTCGCCTATCGGCGACAGTCCGCCCACGCTGCTGGCGCTGGACGCCTCGCTGATTCTGGCCTCACGTGAGGGAGAGCGCGAGGTGCCGCTTGCCGAGTTCTTCAACGGCTACCGCCAGACCGCGCTGCGGGACGGAGAGCTGATCCGGGCCGTCAAGATTCCGCTGCCACTTGCGCCCATCACCGGCTTCTACAAATACGCCAAGCGGCGCTTTGACGACATCTCCAGCGTGGCGGTAGGCATCGCCCTGGAACTGGACGGCGGCAAGGTGAAACGCGTGCGTATCGGTCTGGGCGGCGTGGCGGCGACCCCGCTGCGCGCATTGAAGACCGAGACTGCCCTGACCGGCCAGCCCTGGACAGAGCGGACGGTCCGCGAGGCCGCCCGGCTGATGGGCCAAGAAGGCACGCCGCTGTCCGATCACCGCGCCAGCGCGAAATACCGCGCCGCCATGCTGGAACAGGCGCTGCTGAAGTTCTTCTTCGAGAAATCGGAAGTGGTCCGTGGCTAGGGGGGTGCTCTGGTTCCCGCCAGCACAGGACGACACGTCACCGGAGGTGACCCCATGACCAGCCTGCATGAACGCCCCCACAACGGCGCCGTTGGTGACGCTGTCCCGCATGAGAGCGCCTCACTGCACGTCACCGGGCACGCGCTGTATACCGACGATCTGGGTGTCCGGCTTTCGGGTCTGCTGCACGCCTGGCCCGTTCAGGCCCCGCACGCCCACGCCCGCGTGACGCGCCTGGACAGTTCACAGGCGCTTCAGGTGACCGGCGTGGTGCGGGTGCTGACCGCCGCCGACGTGCCCGGCACCAACGACGCCGGGGTCAAGGGCGACGAACCACTGTTCCCCAGCGAGGTCATGTACCACGGGCACCCGGTGGCCTGGGTGCTGGGCGACAGCATCGATGCGGCCCGGCTGGGCGCGCTGGCGGTGCAGGTGGAATACGAGGTGCTGCCCTCGCTGATCAGTATCCACGACGCCATCGCCGCCGAAGCCTTCCAGGGCGCCCAGTCCACGCTGCGGCGCGGCGACGTCACGCTGGGCTTTGAGGGCGCCGCCCACACCTTCGAGGGCGAGTTTGAGTTTGGCGGTCAGGAACATTTCTACCTGGAAACCAACGCTGCGCTGGCCTACGTGGACGAGGGCGGGCAGGTCTTCATCCAGTCCAGCACCCAGCACCCCAGCGAGACGCAGGAAATCACGGCGCACGTGCTGGGCCTGGAGGCCGCGCAGGTCACGGTGCAGTGCCTGCGCATGGGCGGCGGCTTCGGCGGTAAGGAGATGCAGCCGCACGGCTACGCCGCCATTGCCGCGCTGGGCAGCATTCTGACCGGGCGCCCGGTGCGGCTGCGCCTGAACCGCACCCAGGACCTCACCATGACGGGCAAGCGCCACCCCTTTTACGCCCGATGGAAAGTTGCCTTTGAGGCGGACGGCCGGCTGCGTGCCCTGCAAGCCACGCTCACCAGCGACGGCGGCTGGAGCCTCGATCTTTCCGAACCCGTGATGGCGCGGGCGCTGTGCCACATCGACAACGCCTACCACATCCCGCACGTGGAGGTTCACGGGCGCATTGCCAGGACCAACAAGACCTCGCAGACCGCCTTCCGGGGCTTTGGCGGGCCGCAGGGCATGCTGGTCATTGAGGACATTCTGGGCCGCTGCGCGCCGCTGCTGGGCCTGGAAGCGCACGAGTTGCGCCGGGCGAACTTCTACCAGCCCGGCGAGGCCACCCCCTACGGCCAGCCGGTGCGCCACGCCGAGCGGCTCGAAGACCTGTGGGCGCAACTGATGCTCAGCAGTGATTTTGCGGTTCGTCGGGAGGAGGTCCGCGCCTTCAACGACGCCCACCCCCACACCAAGCGCGGGCTGGCGATCACCCCGGTCAAATTCGGGATTTCTTTCAACTTCACCGCCTACAACCAGGCAGGTGCGCTGGTGCACGTCTACAAGGACGGCAGCGTGCTGATCAACCACGGTGGCACCGAGATGGGCCAGGGCCTGCACACCAAGATGATCCAGGTGGCGGCCATGGCGCTGGGCGTGCCGGTGAACTGGGTGCGCCTGGCCCCCACCCGCACCGACAAGGTGCCGAACACCAGCGCCACCGCGGCCAGCAGCGGGGCAGACCTGAACGGCGGCGCGATCAAGAACGCCTGCGAGCAGATCAAGACACGGCTGTCCGATGTCGCCGCTGGCGCGCTGGGCGTGCATCCCAGTGACGTGCGTTTCGAGGAGGGCCTGGTCTTCCCGCTGGGTCACCCCGACAAGGGCATGGAGTTCAAGCGGCTGGTCCATGACGCCTACCACCTGCGGACCCAGCTGTGGGCGGCGGGCTATTACCGCACGCCGGGACTGCACTGGGACCGCGTGGCCATGCACGGCGAACCTTTCAAGTACTTCTCCTACGGCGCGGCGGTCACGGAAGTCGAGGTCGACGGCTTTTCCGGCCTGTACCGCACCCGCCGGGTGGACATCTTGCAGGATGTGGGCGACAGCCTCTCGCCGCTGATCGATATCGGGCAGGTGGAGGGCGGCTACGTGCAGGGGGCCGGCTGGCTGACCCTGGAAGAACTGCGCTGGGACGAATCGGACGGCCCGAACCGCGGCCGGCTGTCCACCCAGGCCGCCAGCACCTACAAGCTGCCCAGCTTCAGCGAGATGCCGGAGGTGTTCAACGTTGCCCTGATGGAGCGGGCCACCGAGACCGGTGTGGTGTACGGGTCCAAGGCCGTGGGCGAGCCGCCGCTGATGCTGGCCATCAGTGTCCGCGAGGCGCTGCGTCAGGCTGCAGCCGCGTTTGGGCCGGCGGGACGGACCCAGGAACTGGCCAGCCCCGCCACGCCGGAGGCGGTGTTCTGGGCGCTGGAAGCCGCCCGCCGGGCGCACGGTGAACCGGTGGCGGCAGATGACTAGCCGCGCGGAGGAACGGCAGGGGCGGGGCCGGCATCACCTCACCGGCTCCGGCGCGACATGAACTGGCTGCAGGCCATTCAACACCTGCATGACCACCAGGAACCCGGCGTGCTGATCACCGTCGCCGCCGTGCGTGGCCACGCGCCGCGCGAGGCGGGGGCCAAGATGGTGGTCAGCGCGCAGGACAGCTGGGACAGCGTGGGCGGCGGCAATCTGGAAGCCACCGCCGCCGAGCGGGCGCGGGCCATGCTGGGGGTCTGGGCCACCACGCCCGAACTGCTGACGCTGCGCCTGACTGACCGGGCCAGTAATGAACACGGACGGCAGTGCTGCGGCGGCGAGGTCACGCTGCTGCTCGAGCCGTTGCAGACGGTCCGCCCCTATGTCGCCATCTTCGGTATCGGGCACGTGGGGCTGGAACTGGGGCGAGTCCTGTCACGGCTGCCCTTGAACCTGCATCTGGTGGATTCACGGGCCGCGCAGCTGACGCCTGAGCGGCTGGCCCCCGTGATGGACGGTGCCGCGCGGGTCCAGGTCCACCACTCACCCATTCCCGAGATGACGCTGCGCGACCTGCCGCCCGCCGCCCTGATCCTGATCCTGACCCATGACCACGCCGAGGACGCCGCCCTGTGCGACGCGGCCCTGAGACGCCCTGACCTGGGGTTTATCGGGCTGATCGGCTCGGGCGTCAAGTGGATTCGCTTTCAGGAGCAGCTGCGGCGCGAGGGACACACCGACGCGGACCTCGCTCGCGTCACCACCCCCATCGGCCTGCCGGGCATTGCCGGAAAGACGCCCGCCGTGATCGCCATCAGCGTGGCCGCGCAACTGCTGCAGGTGCTGGAGACCGCACAGGCCGCCCCACTCCACGCCCTTTCGTTCCAGAGGCACCCATGACTCCCACCCTGTTCCGCGCCACGTTCATGCATACGCCCAGCAGTCCCTTCACGGATGCCGGCGCCCTGCGCACCGAGACCGACGGTGGACTGCTGGTCGACGGCAGCGGCGTGATTGTCCAGAGTGGCGACTTTGCCACTCTGCATGCCGCCCATCCAGACACCCCGGTAACCACCCTGCGCGGCGGGGTGCTGCTGCCGGGCTTTATCGATACCCACGTCCATTACCCGCAGGTGCGCGTGATCGGCGGGCTGGGCATGTCACTGCTGGACTGGCTGGACCGCTGCGCCCTGCCCGAGGAGGCGCGGCTGGCGGATGCCCCGTACGCCCGTGCCGTCACCAGCGAATTCCTGCACGGGCTGCGCAGCAACGGCACCACCACCGCGCTGGTCTTCGGCGCGCATTTCAAAGGGGCGATGGACCTCTTCTTCGAGGCCGCTGCCGACGCCGGTCTGCGGACCGTGGCCGGACTGGTGGTCAGTGACCGTCTGCTGCGCGGTGAACTGCACACCACGCCGGAGCGGGCCTACAGCGAGGGCAAGGCGCTGATAGAACGCTGGCACGGCGTGGGCCGCGCCCGCTACGCCGTGACCCCGCGCTTCAGCCTCTCGGCCAGCGAGGGGATTCTGGACGCCTGCGCCGCCCTGATGACCGAGTATTCCGACGTGCATTTCACCTCTCACATCAACGAGAACCTGCGTGAGGTTCAGACGGTGCGCGAATTGTTTCCCGGCAGCCTGGACTACCTGGACACCTATGACCGTGCCGGTCTGCTGGGCCGCCGCAGCGTGCTGGCGCATAGCGTCCACCCGACGGACCGCGAGCTGGGCCAGATGGCCGCGCACGGGTGCAGCGCCGCGCATTGCCCGTGCAGCAACGCGTCGCTGGGCAGCGGCTTGTTTCCCCTGAGGCGCCACGTCCATGCCGGGGTGCATGTCGCCCTGGGCACCGATGTGGGCGGCGGCACCGGCTTTTCGATGCTCAAAGAAGGGCTGCAGGCGTACTTCACGCAGCAGCTGCTGGGCGCGGCCGGGCTGCCACTGACCCCGGCGCACCTGCTGTACCTGTCCACGCGGGCGGGGGCCGAGGCGCTGGACATGGGCGGGCAGATTGGGGATTTCAGCCCGGGCAAGGCTTTTGACGCCGTGTGGCTGCGTCCGCCGGAAGGCAGCACCCTGGACACCGTCCTGAACCACGCCAGCAGTCCCCCCGAGGCGCTGGCCGCGCTGTTCGCCAACGGCACGCAGGCCGACGTGGCGCAGGTGTGGGTGGGAGGCGACCGGGTGTATGTCCGCTCCGGCGTGCCCGCTGCCGCCCCGCAAGTCACCGCTGCGGACCCACCGCCTGTCCTGTCGTCGTGATGCTGGTCTGACCACCGCCCCCCCGAAAGGCACCCACACGCACGGCTCTTGAGGCAGCGCCGCAATGAGCGAAGGAGACCCTATGTCTGATCCCGCCGTTTCCCGTCCCACGCCCGTCGCCCCCCTGTCGGGCCTGGACCGCTACTTTGGCCTGACGGCGCACAACTCCAACGTCAGGCAGGAGATGCGCGCCGGCCTCACCACCTTCCTGACCATGAGCTACATCCTGTTCGTCAACCCGCAGGTGCTGTCCACGGCCATCGACGTGCCCAACGCCTTTGTGCAGCTGCTGATGACCACGGCCATCGCGGCGGCCTTCGGCTCGGCCGTGATGGGACTGGTGGCCAAGTACCCCTTCGCGCAGGCCCCGGGCATGGGCCTGAATGCCTTTTTCGCCTTTACGGTGGTGCAGGGCATGGGCGTGGCGTGGCAAACAGCGCTGGGCGCGGTGTTTATCAGCGGCGTCCTGTTCGTGCTGCTCAGCGTCCTGGGCGCGCGACAGGCCATTGTGCAGGCCATTCCCAATTCGCTGAAATTCGCCATTACCGGGGGTATCGGAGCGTTTCTGGCCTTTCTGGGTCTCAAGAACGCGGGCATCGTGGTGGCCAACCCGGCCACGCTGGTGGGCATGGGCTCGCTGGCCTCACCGACCGTGTGGCTGGCCTCCATCGGCGTGATTCTGACCGCCGCGCTGATGGCCCGCAAGGTCACCGGGGCCATTCTGTACGGCATCCTGACCACCACAGTGCTGGGCATCGTGACCGGGGCGGCCGTGTACGCGGGCGGGGCCGAGGGCGCGCTACGTGCCTTTCCCGGCTTCGACGGCGCGTTCCTGGGGATCTTTGGCACACCGATCTGGCCCGGCTCGCTGGTGGGACAGATGGATATCGCGGGCGCACTGGGCCTGGGTCTGCTGAGCGTGGTCTTCACCTTCTTCTTCGTGGACTTCTTTGACGCCACCGGGACCCTGACCGGTCTCTCGCAGCGCGCGGGCTTTATTGACGCCAATGGCGACATGCCGCGCGCCCGCCGCCTGTTCTCGATGGACGGGCTGGCCGCCATGTTCGGCGCGTACATGGGCACCTCCACCACCACTGCCTTTGTGGAATCCGCCGCCGGCGTGGGTGAGGGCGGGCGCACCGGCCTGACAGCCGTGACGGTGGCCGTGTTGTTTCTGCTGAGCATGTTCCTGTGGCCGCTGGCCGCGGCCATCCCCGGCGCTGCCACGGCCCCGGCACTGATTCTGGTGGGCGCCCTGATGATGGAAGGTGTGCGCCACATTGACTGGGAGGACATTGCCGACAGCCTCCCCGCCTTTCTGACCATCATTGCCATGCCGCTGACCTTTTCCATTGCCAACGGCGTGAGCCTGGGCGTGATCAGCTACTGCGCCATCAAGCTGCTAAGTGGCCGGGCCAGGGAAGTCAGCCCCATCCTGTACGTGGTGGGGGCGCTGCTGTTGGCCCGCTACATCTGGCTGAACGAGGGCTAGCCGCGCCAGACAGAGAGGCAGGCAGAGAGGACAGCGAAGAGGAGGAGCCGCGTACGCGGCTCCTCCTCTTCCTTTAATGATTTGAGCGCCCCGGTGTCCGGGCATCTGCCCAGGTTCAGTTCAGCTTCCGGCCATGGCTGCCCGCGCCGCTTCCTGGAGCGGACGCCACGCCACCTTCCCGGTGGGGCCGCGCGGCAGGCTGTCCACGAACTGGTAGTCGCGCGGCACCTTGTAGGTGGCCATCTGCTCACGCGCCCATTTCTCAATGTCCTCGCCAGTGGCGGCCGCGCCGGGTTTCAGGACGATCAGGGCGCGGGCGCGTTCGCCGCTGCGGTCGTCGGGCACGCTGATCACGCAGGCTTCCTGCACGGCGGGGTGGGCGTGCAGCTTGTTCTCGACCTCGGCCGGCCAGACCTTCATGCCCGAGACGTTCACCATGCGCTTGAGGCGGTCGGCGAAGTAGAAGTACCCCTCCTCGTCCATATAGCCCAGGTCGCCGCTGCGGAAGAACTGCTGGCCGTCAATCTCCATGAAGGCCTCGGCGGTGGCATCCGGGCGGTTCCAGTACCCCTGCATCACCTGCGGGCCGCGAATGACAATCTCGCCGATCTGGCCCGCAGGCACTTCCAGGTGGGTTTCCAGATCGATGATGCGCGAATCCACGTTAAACAGGGGTACGCCCAGACACTGCAACTTCTGGCGGTCCTTGGGATTGCTGTGCGATTGCGCCATGGTTTCGGACAGTCCGTAACCTTCCAGAAACATCAGGCCAGTCAGGTCCAGCAGTTTCTGTCCCACAGCGGCCGGCAGGCTGGCCCCACCGCCGGTGATGTTGCGCAGGGACTGCAGGTGCGCCGGGTCAAAGTCCGGCGAGGCCATCATGTCGATCACCATGGTGGGCGTGTTGGTCCACAGGGTGACGCCCTGATCGCGAATCAGGGTCCGGGCCACGTCCCGGTCCCAGCGCGACATGATCACGATGGTGCCGCCATGGGTCAGTCCCGTCAGCAGGCTGTTGATGAACCCCGTGACATGAAAATACGGCAGCGCGGCCAGGAACACGTCCTCCACGTTGCCCTCGGCCCACACGCCCGCGCCGAAGACGTTGGCCTGCACGCTGCTGTGGGTATGCATGCAGCCC
Organism: Deinococcus aerolatus; assembly: GCF_014647055.1. Taxonomy (NCBI): domain Bacteria; kingdom Thermotogati; phylum Deinococcota; class Deinococci; order Deinococcales; family Deinococcaceae; genus Deinococcus; species Deinococcus aerolatus. Next base: position 55,186 of record NZ_BMOL01000012.1, read on the forward strand.
TTGGGCAATCCGGTGGTGCCGCTGGTGTAGGGCAGCACGCACAGATCACCCGCGCCCACCTCGGCTGCGGGGGCGGGCGCGGCCTTCAGGGCGTCTTCCAGCGTGATATCGCCGTCTTGCGGGGCGGCCTGCACGTCCAGTCCAGCAGGCAGTGGAACCCCGGCGGCCGCAGCGTCGGTGCCGCGCATGACATTGGCCACCACCGCGTGGTGCAGACCGGCCTGTTTGGCCTTCTCGTACACCTCTGCACCCACGACGCCCACCTTGATGCCCGCATCCTGCAGGAAGAACCCGAATTCACGCGCCTGGAGCATGGGGGCCAGCGGCACCACCACCGCTCCCAGATGCCACGCCGCAAAGGCGCTGACCACCCACGCCGGGCTGTTCTGCATCCAGACCGCCACCCGGTCTCCTTTGACCACGCCCTGTGCGGCCAGATGTCCGGCCAGGCGCGTGGCCTGTGCGTACAGCTCGCTGTAGGTCAGCTCGCGGCCGTAGTGCCACAGCGCTGTCTTGTCGGGATAGCGTTCGGCACTGACGCGTAGATTGTGCATAACGCCGGTCTGGGGCAGTCTCAGGGTGCGGGGTTTGAAGGGCGGCCAGTAGTGGCCCTGGTTCTGGGTGGTTGGGGAATCGGTGGCTGGGGATTGCTGGGTCATGGAAAAGGCCTCCTGGATCTGTTGTTTGCTGTGATACCACTGAAGAAACTTGGATTGTCGGTGCCCAGAGTGTAGCGTGCGGCGCCGTTCCTGCGCCCCAGCGCGGCCCGGCACACCGAATTATCTTAATCAATGGCTTTGTGCGTCTACCACGGGGTTTCAGTAGGTATTGAGAAAAACGCGTACTGGACGCACTTTTTCCGAATGAAAGACGGATAAGGGCGTGCTGGTGGGCATCCTTGCACCACACCCCCCTTCCCAAGCGTCACTGCGTATGTCATGCTGCTCACCATGACGAAAAAGACTGCCAAGCCCGCCGCCAAGAAGACCGCTGCCAAAGCTGCGCCCGCCGCTGCCAAGGCCGCCCCCACCGCCAGCAACAAGGTCGCCAAGACCCAGCTGGTGGAAATGGTCGCCGACAAGACCGGCCTGACCAAGAAGCAGAGCGAGGAAGCGGTCAGCGCCATGCTGGACGCCGTGGTCAGCTCCATCAAGGGCGGCCAGAGCGTCGGCCTGCCCGGCCTGGGCACCCTGAGCGTCAAGGACACCGCCGCCCGCACCGGCGTGCGCCCCGGCACCAGCGAGAAGATTCAGATTCCTGCCGGCAAGAAGGTGGCCTTCAAGGTTGCCAGCACCCTGAAGGGCAACCTCTAAGCTTTTTTCCTTCACGCGGAGCGGGCGGTCCTTCACTGGACTGCCCGCTCTCGTTGTTCCGGGCCAGGGCGCCGGGCGAAGGTCTAGGGCTTGGCGGGCCGCTTGACGTGACGCTACATGAACGGCGTTGAGGGCATACGGATTCCGTCTGTTTCGTTAACAAACCGGGAGGGCGCCGGTTTGCCAACTCCACTCCCGGAACTCGTTCTACTCGTTCTCGCTTCGCTCGGATTTTCATCGTTTTGCAAACGATTCAATCGGAGCCCGTATGAGATCAGAAGCAGGGTTGACAGAGCAACGCGGAAGCGTGAAGGCGCTGGAGGGAAGGGACGTCACGTTCGCTTCCTCAGGGATCTGTAGCAGTTGCTCCTCTCCCTCGGCCACCGGGACAATCCGCCGCCATGGGCCGGGGCTCACGTCCCGCCGATCCAGGCCATCGCCCGGTCGGTCAAGCGGTCCAGCGCCTCTACGCTCTGGCGGATGTGCGCCTCCTCGGTGTCCTCGATGCTGTTGTGGCTGATGCCGCGCAGGCTCTGGACGAACAGCATCACGGTTGGCACCCCGGCGCGGGCCACTTCCGCCGCGTCGTGCAGGGGGCCGCTGGGCAGGCGGTGGCTGCGCGGCACCACGTCCAGAATCGAGGCGTCGGCCGCTTCGATCAGCTCCGGGTGGAACGGGATCGGCTCGATGCTCCACAGGTCGCCGAAGGTGACGGTGCAGCCGCCTTCCCCAGCAAACCTCTGCGCCGCCTCCTGCGCGTCTTGCCACATCGCGGCGAGTTTGCCGGCGTCCAGATGGCGCTGGTCCAGCGTGATCTCGCAGGTCTCTACCACGCTGGTCACGATGCCTGGCAGGGTCTTGCAACTGCCCACCGTGCAGACGCCACCGTGGCGCTCAGCGATAACGTAAATCTCCTGCGAGAACTGTCCGGCGGCCCGGAAGGCGTCGCGCCGCACGTTCATGGGCGTGCTGCCCGAGTGGGCGGCCTGACCGTGGAAGGTGATGATGTGCCGCTCCACGCCGAAGGTGCCCAGAACCGCGCCCAGCGGCAGGCCCAGGCCTTCCAGCACCGGCCCCTGCTCGATGTGCAGTTCCAGATAGGCGGCGGCGTGTTTCAGCTCGCTGCGGGCCTCCGGGGCGTTGCCCAGCGTGACGCCTACCCGTGCCAGCGCGTCTTCCAGGCTGGTTCCGTCCCGGTCCCGGAGCTTGCGCATCTCGGAGATGTCGATGTTGCCGCCTGCCGCACTCGAACCGTACAGGCTGCGGCCAAATCGGGCGCCCTCCTCGTCGGCCCAGTCCACCAGCCGCACGGTTACAGGCGGTTTGCCCTGAGCGGCCACGCGGCGCAGCACTTCCAGGCCCGCCAGCACGTTCAGGCAGCCGTCCAGCCAGCCGCCGTTCGGCACGCTGTCGAGGTGACCGCCGATCAGCAGTTCCTTGTTCGACTCGCCTTCCAGGGTGGCCCACAGGTTACCTGCCGGGTCGGTGTGGACCTCCACGGGCAGCTCCGCCAGTCTGTCGGTCAGGAATTTTCGCGCCGCCACCCAGGTGTCGGTAAAGGCCACGCGCTGCGCGCCATGCTCGTCGCCGGTCAGTTCGCGCAGGGCCTTGAGTTCCTGAATGGTCCGCTCGGAATCTAGAGACATGGTCTACCTTATCCAAAAAGCGGACGGCAGACCCCAGGCCCCCGGTCTACCCGGCCAGCCAGCCGCGCACCGCCGCCTTCAAAAAGGCCAGTTCCTCCGGCAATCCGGCGGGGCTGCCCGCCCGGTGGCCCCACACCGAGAAGATAGGCCGCAACTCAGCGCGCTTCAGGTGGGGGAGCTCTGCGGCATCGTCGGCCACCCGGAAATACAGGTCCGTCCCGCCGGGCATCAGCAGCACCCGGGCTTCAATCGCCCCCAGCGCCGCCGTGAGGTCGCCTCCGTACAGGTCGCCCGCGCTGATGTCCCCGTGAAACCACGTCAGCGCCTGCGCGTACAGGTTCGCGGCGTCGCGGGCAGCAAAACTCGCCTCCCAGTCGGTCCGCAGGTACGTCTCCAGATCCGGCGCGCCCAGGGCGGTCTGAAACAGCTCCTGGCGGTAGAAGTCCTGACTCAGCCCCCAGCCCGCATAGATGTGTCCAAAGGCCCGCAGCGAAGCGTGGGGGACCGCGCTGAACTGACCGCCGCCCACGTACTCCGGCGCGGCTTCCAGCGTTCGCAGCAGGCCGGACAGGAACACCCTGTTGTGCGCGGCGGTGCGGGCGCTGCCGCACACGACAATGGCGCGCGCCACCCGCTGCGGGAACAGCGCCGCCCAGTGGTAGGCCTGCATGGCCCCCATCGAGAAGCCGTAAGCGGCGGCGAGGTGCGTGACGCCGAAGACCTCGCGCAACAGCCGCTCCTGCGCCAGCACGTTGTCACGCACAGTGACCACCTCGGGGTAGTCCGGCGTGTCGGCCGCGCCCGACGACAGGCCGTTGGAGAACATGTCCGGAATGACGATGAACCACCGCTGCGGGTCCAGCACCCCGTCCGGGCCGATCAGCCAGTTCTGGGTGTCGTGCGTGGCCGTGTAGCTCGTCGGATACACGATCACGTTATCGCGGGCCGCGTTGAGCGTGCCGTGCGTCTGCCACGCCAGCCGGGCGTTGCGGATCACGCCGCCGCGTTCGGCAGGCCAGTCTCCCAGCCTGAACACGCCGTCCTGCACAGGCCAGGGGGTCATGCGGTCCTGCCGGGCTGCGGAAGAGGCTCAGGCCGGTGTCGGGGAGCAACTGTGGGCATGCCGCCCACCTTACGCCCCACGGGCAGGGGAGATGGCCGCAGGGGCAGGCGCTTCCCTGCGGCCACGGCCTGACCTTACTTCGCGGTCTTGCCCGTTGCCTTTTCCCACACGCTGTAATTCACCGCTCCGGCGCTGGGGGCCGACTTGAGGATGCCCAGTTCCATCAGCTGCTTGACGTTGGCGGCGTAGGTGGCGCGGTCCAGCAGCCCGGCATTGCCCTTGAGGGTCTGCCCGGCGCGGTACAGCTTGGCCACCTCGGTCATCTGCCAGGTCTGGTGTCCGGCGGCGCTGGCGCGCGTGCCCGAGCCCTTGCAGGTGTTGCCGCAGTTGACCAGCACGATCTGCACGGCCTCCTTCTGGTTAGCCACCGCGTAATTCCAGCCCTTGATGGTGGCGCGCACCAGCCGGGCGGCCACCTCCTGCCCGGTCATGCCGCTGTTCTTGAAGTTCTTGCTGTCCAGCGTTTTTTGCGTCGTGAACATCAGATCCTCAAGCAGATTGATACCGAAGTCGCTGACGTTGAAGACCTTGAGTTTGTCCAGCGGGTAACCCAGGCCCACAATCTGATCAATCTCGTTGTAGGTCATGGCGGACACCAGATCAACCTTGTCGGGGAACACCAGGCTGGGATCAAAGGGATACGTGACGGCCTGCACGGTGGGGTTGGCCACGGTGCTGTCCAGGCTGGTGGTCATGCCGTACTTCTTCAGGAGCGCCACTGCCGGGTACTCGTTGCCGCTGGGCCACACGCCCACGCGCTTGCCGGCGAACTGCTTGGGGTCCGTCAGTCCGCTGGATTTCAGCGCGACCAGGGTGTAGCCGCTCTTCTGGAACAGCTGCGCGATATGCACCACCGGCAGGCCCTGCTGGCGCGCGGTCAGCAGGTCCGTGATCCAGGTGGTTCCGAAATCAGCCGCGCCGGTCGCCACGGTCTGAATCGGCGACTGGTCACCAATCGGTAGCAGCGTCACGTCCAGCCCCTCGGCCTTGTAAAAGCCCTTGGCCTGCGCGACAAAAAAGCCCGCGAACTGCGCCTGAGGGAACCACTTGAGCTGCAGCTTCACCGGAACGTTGGCCGCGCCCGCCGAACTCAGGGCCGAGGCAACGAGGGCGGCGGTCAGGGTGGACAGGACGCTTTTTTTCATGGGATTCCTCCGGGCGCGCGTGGCGCAGTGGCTGGTACGGGGCAGATGGGTCATGGGGGGTGGGAATCTTCGCAAGGCTTGACTCGGCTGGTCCATCATCTCGAGTGTCGTCGGCTGGCATGCCAGCCCGTGAAGCGCGCTTCGAGCCACGAGATCGCGCCGTAGAACGCCAGGCCCAGCACCGAGGCAATCACGATGGCGGCCCACACGATGTCCAGATTGAAGCGCCCGGCCTCGATCTGGATGCGGAAGCCCAGCCCCTGCCCGGTGGTGCCGAAAAACTCACCGACAATCGCGCCGATCAGGGCCAGCGTTGAGCCGATTTTCAGGGCGTTGAACAGGAAGGGCAGGGCGCTGGGCACCCGCACCAGGCGGAAGGCGGCGGCAGGCGTGACCGCGTAGGTCCGCATCAGGTCCAGCAGCAGGGGATTGGCCCCCTGCAACCCGCGCACCACGTTCACCACCACCGGGAAGAACACCGTGATGGCCACGATGATCGCCTTGCTGGGCCACTCCAGGCCAAACGCCTTGACGATCACCGGGGCCAACGCCACGATGGGAATGCTGGCAAACAGCCCCGCGTAGGGCAGGGCGCCGCGCTCCAGAAAGGGAAAACGAACGGCGGCCAGCGCCACCACGATGCCGGCCCCCACCCCCGCCAGGTAGCCCAGCAGCGCCTCCTGCACAAACGTCACGCGGGCGTCGCCCAGCAGCACCACGCGCGAGCGGTACAGGGCCGTGGCGACGCGGGTGGGGGTGGGAATCAGGCCCGGCGGCACCCCATAGGCCCGCAGCAGGCCCTCCACGGCCACCAGCGCCAGCAGTGCGGCCAGCAGCGCCGGCAGAACCCCGGTCATCCGGCGGGCCAGCGCCGCCAGTCCCGAGACGCCCGCGCCCAGGCCCAGCACGATCAGCGCGAGACTCAGCGCCTTGCGTCCGGGGGGCACGGCGTCCAGTGGAAAGCTCCAGACGTTCCATACTGCGGCCAGCAGCAGTGCCAGGCCCAGCGCGAGGACCAGCCCCCCCGGCCCAGGCCGCCGGCCCGTCCTGTCGGTGGCTAGCGTGGCTGCCCGGCTCGCCACGGCGTCACCAGCCTCTCGATCAGGCCCAGCGCGGCCACCAGCGCGATGCCCAGGCCCGCGCCGTACAGCATGATCACCCACAGCGCCAGGGTGTCCGAGGCCCGCGAGTTCTCGGCCAGCATCTTGCCCAGCCCCGAGAAGCTGATGGTGCTGATCTCGGCCACGATGCTGCCGATCAGTGCGGCCGTGGCCGCCACCTTCAGCGACGTGAACAAAAAGGGGAGGCTGGCGGGCAGGCGCAGCTTCCAGAAGGTCTGCCAGCCCGACGCGCGGTAGGTGGTCAGCAGGTCTTCTTGCATGGGGTCCGGGCTGCGCAGGCCCGCCGCCACCCCCACCGCCACCGGGAAAAAGGCGATGTAGGCGGCGATCAAGGCCTTGGGCAGCCAGCCCTGGACGCCGTACTGCCCCAGCACCACGGCCAGCATGGGCGCAAGGGCAATCACCGGCACGGTTTGAGAAGCGATCAGCCACGGCAGGGTCACGCGCTCGAAGGCGCGGCTGGTGACCAGGGCAACGGCCAGCAGGATGCCCAGGACCGTGGCGATCAGCAGGCCCACCAGGGTTTCGCCGGCCGTGACCAGCGTGTTGTACGGCACGCTGGTCACGGCCAGCGGCGGCACGCTCATGGTCCGCAGGCTGCGGACCAGCTGCGCGGGGGCCGGCAGCACCGGATTACGCAGCTGGGTGGCGCAGGCGATGGCCGTGGCGCAGCCCAGTTCCGCGCCGCTGTCCAGGCTGCGCTGCGCCGCGCCAGCGTTGACCCACAGCATCAGCGGCCAGTACAGCGCCAGCGTCAGGGCGGCCACGATCAGCATCGGCCCCAGGCTGCCGGCCAGCGGGGAAGGCCGCCGCCTAATCATCGGCGTCGAACCCGTGGCCCCGGCGCAGCAGTTCGCGTACCCTCGTGGCCAGCTCGAAAAAGCGGGGACTCTCGCGGGTTTCCACGTTGCGGGGATACGGCAGATCGATGTCCACCACGCCCTCGATCTTGCCGGGCCGCGAGGTCATTACGACGACGCGGGTGCTCAGAAACACCGCCTCGCTGATGCCGTGGGTCACGAACACCACCGTCTTGCCGGTTTCCTGCCACAGGCGCAGCAGCTCGCCGTTCAGGTGCTCCCGGGTGATCTCGTCCAGTGCGCCGAAGGGCTCGTCCATCAATAGCAGGCCCGGATCGAAGGCCAGGGCGCGGGCAATCGACACGCGCTGCTGCATGCCGCCCGACAGCTGCCACGGGTAGCGGGCCGCAAAGCCCCCGAGCCCAACGAGCCTGAGCATCTCGTGGGCACGGGCCTGCCGGGCGGCTTTGGGGGTGTTCATCACGTCCAGGGGGAGCATGACGTTGCCCAGGACCGTGCGCCAGTCCAGCAGGGCCGGCGACTGGAACACGTAGCCGTAGGCACGTTCCTGCCGGGCCTGTGCGGGCGACTGGCCGCCGATCAGCAGTTCGCCGGCTGTGGGCGTGATCAGATCCGCCATCAGCCGCAGCAGCGTGGTCTTGCCGCAGCCGCTGGGGCCGATCAGGCTGACGAATTCGCCCTGCGCGATGCTCAGGGTGGCGTCTTTCAGGGCCACCGTATCGCCCCCTGCCCCCCGGAAGACCATGTTCAGGTCCCGCAGGTGGACGGCGGGCTCGGCCGTGTACTCCGGTGTGCGACCAGGCGAGACGGCAGTCAAGCCGGGGCCCGTCCCTTCTGCTCCGCCTGCGGTGCCCGGCGCAGCAGCTGCCCGCGCCCCGGCTCACCCACGAACGCGCCGTTGCGCACCGCCACCTGCCCGCGCACCGTGACCACGCTGGGCCGGCCGTCGATCTCGAAGCCCTCGAAGCCGCTGTAGTCGTTGTTGACATGCGACGTCTCTGCGCTGATCCTGCCCCGGTAGGCTGGGTCGTAAACCACCAGATCGGCGTCCGAGCCGACCTCAATGGCGCCTTTTTTCGGGTACAGCCCGAAAATCTGCGCCGCGCGGGTACTGGCGGCGTCCACGAAGCGGTTCAGGCTCAGGGCGCCCCGACTGACGCCGTAGGTATACAGCAGATTCACGCGGTCCTCAATGGCCGGAATGCCGTTGGGAATCAGCGTAAAATTGTCCTCGCCCATGCGCTTTTGCTGCACATCAAAGGGGCAGTGATCGGTGGCGACGGTGTCGATCTCGCCGTCTTTCAGGGCCTGCCACAGCGCGGTCTGGTTGGCTTTGTCGCGCAGCGGCGGACTCATGACATGCTTGGCTCCCTCCACGCCGGGCCGCTCGGCAAAGGTCTTGTCCAGCAGGAAATGTGGAATCACGGACTCAATGTGAATGTTCACGCCGCGCCTGCGGGCGTCGAGGGCGGCTTTCAGGGACCGGGCATTGGAGAGATGCACCACGTAGCCCTCGGCCCCGGTCATCTCCAGGAATGTGGCGAAGTGCGCGGTGCCGTCGGCCTCCACCTGCTCGGGGCGGCTGGGCTCGTGCCACTCGGGGCCGGTCTTGCCTTCCGAGAGCAGTTTGGCCTGCAACTGGGCCACCAGTTCTGCGTTCTCGCAGTGGGCCGTGACCACCACGCCCAGTTCCTTTGCCAGCGTCAGGGTGCGGTACAGCGTCGCGTCCTCAATCCCGAACGCGCCCTTGTACGCCAGAAAGACCTTGAAGGAGGTCATGCCGCTGGCCACCAGCTCGCGCAGGGTGCGCTCGGTGTCCTCGTCCCAGCGCGTCACGCCGATGTGGAACGTGTAGTCGCAGGCGCTGTGGCCCTCGGCCATCCGGGACCAGGTGTTCCAGCCGTCCCGCAGCTCATCGCTGCCGGCGGGAGCCAGCATCTCGATGAAGGTGGTGGTGCCGCCGATCAGGGCGGCCTGACTGGCGGTGGCGTGGGTGTCCTTGGCAAAGGTGCCCATGAACGGCAGGTGAACATGCACGTGCGGGTCAATGAACCCTGGAAAGACGTACTGGCCCGTCGCGTCGATGGTTTCGGTGCCCTCCGGCACGATCAGGTGCTCGCCGATCAGCGAGATGGTCTCACCCTCGATCAGGATGTCGGCTGTGTACTGCCGGTCTGCTGTGACGATCTGGCCGTTCTTGATGAGCAGGGTCATGGTTGCGTCCTCGCAGGCTGCGGTGTAGGGGGGTGGCCTCGTTCAAGAGGCTCAGGTGGATGACCGGTTAGTGAATCTCGATGCCCTGCTCCGCGCGGTAGGCCATCATGGCGTCCCAGCTGCTGGCAATTTCGGGGCGCTGGGCGGTCAGGGCGTCCCAGCTGACGCTCTGCTGCGTGCCCGGCACGCTGACCATGGTGATGCAGCCGTCTACCGGGCAGACGTTGGCACACAGCGCGCAGCCCACGCAGTCGGGTTCGCGCACCACCGGTGTGGGGCGGGTGTCGGCCACCGCCTTGCCATTGACGCGCATGTCGTAACCGGGGTCCACCCGCACACCGTTTCCGGCCACCAGATCGATGCACTGGTGCGCCGTGTCGTTGCAGGCCACGTAACACAGGTTGCATTGGATGCACTTGTCGGGATCGATGCGTGCCACGGCCTGGTACCCCAGATCCAGCTCGCCAAACGAGCTGACCTGCGGCAGCGCCCGGCCGGTCAGTTCCGGGATGGTGGCGAAGCCCTTGTCGTCCATCCAGTTCGACAGGCCATCAATCATGTCCTCCACGATGCGGTAACCGTAGTGCATGGCGGCGGTGCATACCTGCACGGCCCCCGCGCCCAGCAGCAGGAACTCGGCCGCGTCTTTCCAGGTCTGAATACCGCCCATGCCGCAGACCGGCACGCCGCTTCTGAGCACGAGGTCGTCGGTCAGCAGTTCGGTCAGCATATTCAGGGCAATCGGCTTGACGGCCGGTCCCGCGTAGCCGCCGTGTGTGCCGCGTCCCCCGATGCTGGGCGTGATCTGCAGGGTGTCGAGATCCACGCTCATGATCGAGTTGATGGTGTTGATCAGGGACAGCGCGTGCGCCCCTCCGGCAATCGCGGCGTGCGCGGGTTCGGTGATGCGCGTGACGTTGGGCGTCAGCTTGACGATCACTGGCAGTTTCGTCACCGACGTGACCCAGTGCGTGTTCAGCTCGCACATTTCCGGCACCTGACCCACCGCCGCGCCCATGCCGCGCTCGCTCATGCCCTGCGGGCAGCCGTAGTTGAGCTCGATGCCGTCGGCGCCGGTGTCCTCGATCATCATGACAATCTCGCGCCAGGCCTCGGGAGAGGCGTCGACCATCGCCGAGACGATCACGGCGCGGTCTGGCCACAGCCGCTTGATCTCGGCGATCTCGCGCAGGTTCACGTCCAGCGGGCGGTCGCTGATCAGCTCAACGTTGTTGATGGCCAGCAGCCGCTGCCCGGCGATGCTCAGGCCCGCGTAGCGGTTGCTGATGTTCAGCACCGGCGCGCCGATGGTTTTCCACACGGCCCCGCCCCAGCCGTGCTCGAAGGCGCGGTGAATCTGCGCCCCACTGTTGGTGGGCGGCGCGGAGGCCAGCCAGAAGGGGTTGGGCGCGCGGATGCCGGCAAAATTGACGGAGAGGTCAGCCATGTGCGGTCTCCTGGGCGGCCGAGAGCTGTCCGTGGATGGCGGCGGCGGCGTACTTGCCGTCCTGCACGGCCATCACGGTGCTGGCAGTGCCGCGCACTCTCACGCAGTCGCCGCCCGCGTACACGCGCGGCAGGCTGGTCTGCATGTCCTGGTTCACGGCGATGTACCCCCCCTCGACGTTCAGCCCCAGTTCGGCGGCCAGCGCGGGTTTCTCCTGGCCAATGGCCTTGATCACGGCGCCGCAGGGAACAACGAATTCGCTGCCGGGCAGGGGACGCGGGGTGGGCCGTCCGCCGGGGTCCACCGCGCCCAGCACCATCCTGACGCACTCCACGCCGGTGACCTGTCCGCCTTCACTCAGCACCCGCACCGGCTGGGTCAGAAAGCGGTACTGAATGCCCTCCGACAGCGCGAACTCGTACTCATGGCGGTAAGCGGTCATCTCCGCCTCGGTGCGGCGGTACAGCATGGTCACGTCCGCGCCGCGCCGCCGGGCCACGGTGGCCGCGTCGATGGCGGTGTTGCCCGCCCCGATCACCACGACGTTCTGGGCATCGGCCAGGCTGGCGGGGCGGATCTTGCTGTCCTCGATGTACTGCAGGCCGTCGATCAGGTGTTCCTCGCCGGGAATGCCCATGGCCGGAACCGCGCCCAGGCCGAGGCCCAGGAACACGGCGCCGTACTCAGACAGCAGCGCGTCCAGCGTGTCTCTGCTGGTCAGTTCGCGCCCGGTTTCCACCGTCACGCCCAGCGCCCGCACCGCGTCCACTTCCCGCAATGAAACTTCAACCGGCTCGCGCAGCACGATGATGCCGTAGGTGCTCAGGCCGCCGCCCAGCTCGCGTTTTTCCAGCAGCGTGACGGCGTGGCCCAGTTTGGCCAGCTCGGCGCTAACGCTCAGGCCTGCCGGGCCGCTGCCCACCACGGCGACGCGGCGGCCAGTGGGCGTTCCAGGCTGAAACAGCTGTACGCCGCGCTCCTGAACGTGGTCCACCGCGTGCCGTTGCAGCCGCCCGATGGCGATGGGCTTTTCCTCGGCGTTCAGCACACAGGCGCCCTCGCACAGTTCCTCGACCGGGCAGACGCGGGCGCAGGTGCCGCCCAGGAAATTGGCCTCCAGAATCGTGCGGGCGCTGCCGCGCAGATTGTCGGTGGCAATCTTGCGGATAAAGGTGGGAATGTCGATGTGGGTGGGGCAGGCCTGAATGCACGGCGCGTCATAGCAGTACAGGCAGCGGTGCGCCTCCACCGTGGCCTCGTGCGCACTCAGCGGCGGGTGGGTGGGGGCGAAGCGGAGGTCATACGGATACTGGGTGTCGGGCGAATGGTTCCGGTCGGGTAGGGCGTCGTCCACCAGGGTATGGTCCGTCAAGGCTTCCTCCGGTTGTGCGTGCATCCTGAGCTGAAGACATGGAAAATCACCACCGCCCCGCCAGGCCGATGGCCACTGGGCAGCGGTCCAGACCCTCTCTGGAGACGATTAACCGCGTGGGCGCATGGTAGGCTGAAAATGAAGGAAAAGTCAATGCAGCCCGTACAAAATCGGCCTGCCGGGTTGGTAGAACCATGGTTTTCCGCGTCATGACTGGGGGCGCCGCGCCCTCTTCCGCAGGGCGTTGCGACAGCGGGTTCACGGCTTCTCCGGGCGGCACGCAACTCGGCCGACCGAGGCGAAGTTGCCCTTCAGCCGCCGCCAGGCCAGTGCTCCATGCCGGTGCTCCTGGCCCAGGTGGTCCAAACCTTTCCAGGTCTCCAGGGCCTCCGGAGCAGGCCCTTCGTTGGGGTCACTGCGTGGACAGCAGTCGTGACCCCGTCGGTAGAAATGTCAGGGGCGGATCTGTCCCTGCATTCGGTGAAAAGAACGCCCCCCAGCACAACTGGCCAATGCCCGCCAGCAAAGCCAGGTGGCCATGGGGTCAGGCAACCATGTCCAATTCGGGTGATCTGGGTTGTCACGGAGCCATCGGGCGAATTTTCGCTACGGTACAGAGGCTGTCAAGGGCGATACCCCTCCGGCAGGAGCCCCGCACCAGAGGGTCACGAAATGCGGGAGTCGGTGATGCTCACCGGCGGCCAGCACCGCTCTGAGGGTTGTCCGCCCAGGGGCGCAAGGTCAGGGGTTGGGGCCGTCCCTGACCTCGCGCCCCTCGTTGATCCAGCCCAGGGTGCCTCCATTCAAGCTCATCACGTCCTGCTTTCCCTGCCCGGCCAGATGTGCGGCCGCTTGGGCGCTGCGGCCCCCACTCAGGCACACGATGATGGCGGGGGTCTGGATCTCGTCCTCACGGCCAACCAGGGCCGAGAGCGGCACATTGATGGCCCCTGGAATGTGACCCTGCGTGTACTCGTCGGGTTCACGCACGTCGTACACATGTGCGCCGTCGCGGACGCGGGGGGCCACTTCAGCGGTGAAGATATCCTGATAGGTCATGTCTGGTTCTCCTTTTGCAGGCGGGCGAGGGCAACTGGCCGGCCCTGGGGCTGGTTTCAAAGGGACTGGAGAGGACTTACCTGGATTTTGTCGGCAGGCCCGCGCCTTGCCACGCGGCAATTCCGCCGCGCAGGTTGCGGGCGTCGAGCCCGGCGCTGGTCAGCAGGCGGGTGGCCTGGGCACTGCGCGCTCCGCTGGCACACTGGCAGATGATGGTCTTTTGCTGGGGCAGCTGGCCCAGTCTGGTGTGGAGTTCGTCCAGTGGAATATGCGTGCTGCCGGGAATAGCGGCGGTTTTCCGCTCGGCGGCGCTGCGGACATCCAGAATGAGTGCGCCTGCTTTTGCCAGGGCCTGCGCTTCCTGCGGCGTGAGGGATGGGGGGCCGGACGCGCCGCCCAGAAGTTTTTTGAAGAATGCGAACATGGTCAGCCTTTTGGGGAAAATGGAGAATGCCGTGGGTATCAAGCGGTTTGCGCTTCGTTCTGGGCCTTGGCCCATGCCTCGTAGCCGCCGGCCAGTTCACTGACGTTGAATCCCTCGGTTCTCAGCAGGCTCGCAGCGGCGGCGCTGCGGGCTCCACCCTGGCAATGCACAACGATCTCCTGATCGCGCGGCAGCTCGTCCAGCTTCCATGGCAGCTGGCCCGCGTGCAACTGCATGCTGCCAGGAATTGCGCCGTCCTGATGCTCGGTCTTGTTGCGAACGTCCAGGACCAGAGCGCCCTGGTGCTGGGGCAGCTCCGAGGCGGGGAAGGGCCGGGCCTCGTGGGTGGTCAGCCCCTGGGTGGTTTCGACAAAGCCCACCACCCGGTCCACCCCCACCATCCACAGACGGCGGCGGAGGGCCTCGGCCCGGTCAGCCGGCGCGATAAGAACATAGTCGCGCTCCGGCTCCAGCAGCCAGCCGGCCCAGGTTTCCAGGGTGTTCCTGTCGGGCAGATTGACGCTGCGCTCCGGTGCGGCGGCCTGGTGCGCACCACTGGTGCGGGTGTCGATCAGCCGCGCTCCCTTGTCCAGGCGGGTCAAGACGTCTGCAGGCTCCAGCTTGCCCAGGGGCTCCACATCACCCAGCAGCGCGGGGCCTGCCTTGTTCTGCGTCTTCATGCGTCCGTAGTAGTGCGGGGCGTCAGGCTGGCCGCTGAGCAGCTCGTCGGTGAATCCCTGCTCGTCGCCGTTCTGGACGAAGCTGGACCACCACGCCAGCGCCCGTTCGTAGCCGACAGTGGTGGTGGGGACGGCGCCCAGCGCCTTACCGCAGGCGCTGCCCGAGCCGTGTGCGGGCCAGACCTGCACAAAGTCCGGCAGGGTCAGAAACTGGTTTTTGAGACTCGCGAACATCTGCCGCGCGCCCTCGAAGCGGGTGTCCGCGCCGCCGGCCGCCTCGTCCAGCAGGTCCGGGCGGCCGATCTCGCCCACGAACACGAAGTCTCCGGTAAAGATCATGCTGGGCTGGTCTCCGCGGGGGGTATCGGTGACCAGGAACGACACGCTCTCGGGGGTGTGGCCGGGGGTGTGCCGGACCTCGATCTTCACGTTGCCCACCATAAAGGAACTGCCGTCGTACACCTTGACGTCCCCGAAGCCGTACTTCCAGTCGGCATCCCCCTCGTCCGAGAGGTACAGCGCCGCGCCCGTGGCCTGCGCAAGCTCGCGGCTGCCGCTCAGGTAATCGGCGTGGATATGCGTTTCGGTCACGTGGGTGATTCGGAGTTTCTGCGCCGCGGCTTTTTCCAGATACGGGGCGATGTCCCGCACAGGATCAATCACCAGGCACTCGCCAGTTTTCTGACAGCCCAGCATGTACGAGGCCTGCGCCAGATCGGTGTCGTAAAAGCGTTTGAAGTACATGTCGGGCCTCCTGGGCGGATGGGGAGATGAATGACCGGTCTTGACCTTAAACCCCCTGGGGGTATATTGTCAACAAAGCGACCGATGTGATCAACCACTGAGGGGACTGGACTCTGCATCTACCCTCCAGCCGCCCACTGCCTACAGGAGAACCCCGTCTGATGACCAGCCCGACTTTCCGCATGCTGATGCCTCTCGTTTCCGCTCTGATGCTCGTGGCCTGCGCGCCGAATGCCAGCAGCGGTTTTCCTACCGTGACGGTCGAAGAATTGAAAACGGCCGTGGACGGCGGCGCGTACCTGCTGGATGTCCGCACGCCCGCCGAATTCGCTGAGGGGCACATTGCCAGCGCCGTCAATCTGCCGCTGGACGAGGTAGAGGCCCGGGCCGATGAGGTTCCCGCAGACCGCCCGGTGTACGTCATCTGCCGCAGTGGCAACCGCAGCGCCCAGGCCAGCACCATTCTGAACAAGGCCAACAAGGACGTCAGGAACGTGGGCGGCGGCATGAATGACTGGAGCGACGCCGGCTACCCGGTGACGCGCTGAGCATGCCGGCTCCGGTGAGAAGGAGGGCGGCGTGAATATCGGTCTGGACGGCATCGGACTGGGGCCGCTGAACCTCAGCTGGCAGAGCCTGACGCTGCTGCTGGGGCTGGTGACGTGGTTTGCCCTGGCCCGCTTTGCCCACGCTGAACGCGCCGTGCTGGTGACCCTGCTGGTGGCGCGGCTGTGGGCGGCGCTGCCGGGATTGAGCGGTGACCGGCCGTTGCTGGAGAACCTGCTGGACATCGTGGACATGCGCCGGGGCGGCTGGGCGTGGCTGGCGGGCCTGCTGGCGGGTCTGTTGGCGTTGTGGTGGCCCCGGCGCCGGTTCCCGCCTGGCCTGCCGCGTGCGCTGGCGCTGACCCTGACCGTCGCGGCCCTGCCGGGGCTGCTCAAACCCGCACCGCAGGGACTTCAGGCCTCCCTGCCCACCACACCGCTGCCCCGACTGGCCGCTTCTCAGGTGCAGCCGCCTGCTCCGGTCCCGACTGGCGGGGTCGTTAACTTCTGGGCCACATGGTGCGGGCCGTGCCGGGCGGAGCTGCCGCTGTTGGAAGCCCAGCAGATGAAGGGAGCCAACATCCAGCTGGTCAATGTCGGGGAATCGGCCCAGACCGTGGGGAGCTTCCTGACCGCCAACAGGCTGGGGTTACAGACGTGGTTGAGGGGCCAGGACCTGGGCGCCCCGCTGGGCGTTACCGGCTACCCCACCACGCTGGCGGTCAGCCGCACGGGCCGCGTGGTGGCACGTCATCTGGGACCACTCAGCGGAGCCCAGCTTCGCCATCTGCTTGAACTTGCCAAAGGAGCGCCATGACCACGACCCCATCTGCATCACTGCCCCTGACCGACACCGACGAGAAAGTTCTCAAGAGGTTGCGCCGCATCGAGGGTCAGGTGCGCGGCCTCCAGCGCATGATCGAGGAGGCGCGCGACTGCCATGACATCCTGATTCAGCTGAGCGGCGTGCGCAGCGCCCTGGACGCGGCCGGCGAGCAGATTCTGGAACAGTACGCCTCAGGCTGTCGCGCCCACCCCGGCGAGGAAATCACGCCCCAGGATGTGGTGCGGGCGGTGAAACTGCTGCGCCGGTAGCGCTGCGCAGAGGCGTGGTGATCAAGATGCGCGGTGACGTCTGCCCTCAGCGTGCTGTGTGGGCGCTGCCCCACCGGCGCACCACCGCCAGAACCGAGAACGCCACTAGCACCATCACCGCCGACAGCACCAGCGCCGGGGCCAGATCGGATTCCAGCGCGGAGTAGATGGCCAGCGTGATGGTGCGTGTCTTGCCCTGCAGCGACCCGGCAAACAAGATGGTGGCCCCGAATTCGCCCAGCGCCCGCGCCCAGGTCAGGACCAGGCCCTCAAGCAGGAACGTGAAGGCCAGCGGCCAGGTGATGTAGCGGAAGACGGTCCAGCGGTCGGCCCCATCAGTGCGGGCCGCGTCCTCCACGTCGGGATCCACGGCCATGAACCCGGCCTTGGCGGTGCGCAGATAGAAGGGGGCGGCCACGAACAGCTGCGCCATCACCACGGCGGCCGGCGAGAAGGCCACGCTGATGCCGGCCAGTTCCAGCGGCGCGCCCAGCAGGCCGCTGCGGCCAAAAGCCAGCAGCAGGCCCACCCCGGCCACCACCGGTGGCAGCACGATGGGCAGGTCCAGCAGCGTGTCCAGAACGGTCTTGCCTGGAAAGTCGTAGCGGGCCAGCAGCCAGGCCACCGGCGTGCCCAGCACGACGGTCAGCAGCATGGTGCAGCTGGTGGTCAGCAGGCTGATCCGCAGGGCGTCCAGCACCACCGGCCCCAGCAGGGTGGGCAGGAACTGGGCGCCGAGCCCGCGCAGCAGCAGTGCTGCCACGGGCAGCACCAGAAACAGCACCAGCAGAGCCCCGATGACCACCGGAACGACAGGGGCGCCGCGCCGCCTGGGCCGCGTGCGGCCGGGCCTGTGCGTGAAACCGGGCCTGGGGATCAGGTTGAGCCTTGCCTGCGGGGAGAAGGCCGGCGCAGACGCGCTGAAGCTGTTCGCCGGGGGTGGGCTGGGCGGTTGGGGGACATGGCTCTCCAAGGGTGGATTTGAGGCGGGGACCGGCGGGTCCAGGGGGCCGGACGCGCTAGCGGGGCTTGAGGAAGCCCCATTTCTTGAGAATGGCCTGCCCCTCGCCCGACAGCACGAAGTTGACAAAGGCCTGCGCCGCCTCTGGACTGGCAGCGTTCCTGAGTGTTCCGATGGGGTAGCTCGCACTCTGGTTGAAGCGGGTGGGCAGCGTGATCACGCGCACGCCGGGCCGCAGTGCAGGTGTGACGTCCGAGCTGTACACGACGGCAGCGTCCGCCTCACCCAGCTGCACCTTGAGGGCCACCTGACGCACATTCGGCTCCTCACTGACCACATTTTTAAGAAACTGGCCGGAAAAATTCTTGCCGTAGGCCCCCGATTTGTCAATGGCGCTGAGCATGCGGCGGGTGTAGTCGCCAACCGGCACGGCCCTGTCCGCAATCACGAGCTTGACCCCCGGTTTGCTCAGGTCCGTCAGGGTCTGTACCCGGTCATTGTTTCTCGGCGCGATGACGGCCAGCCGGTTGCTCAGGAAAGGCTGACCGCTGCCCAGCAGACCGGATTTCACCAGCGGATCAAACTGGGCGCTGTTGGCACTGGCATACACATCGGCCCGCGCGCCGTTCGTCAGCTGCGTCCTGAGCGCCTGCGATCCGGCGAACTGGAAGAGGGTGGTGTGGCCAGTTTTTGCGTCGAACGCCTTCCCAATGTCTGCAAAGGCGTCAGTCAACGAGGCGGCGGCGAAGACGGTCAGGTTGGCCGCGCCGGCGCTGCCCAGGCTCAGGAGCAGGGTGGAGACGAGAAGGGTTATTTTCATCCTGAACCTCGGGGAACTTGACACCGTGCGCGGCACTTCACGAAACCACCGCCCGCACCTGTCCCACCTGCGCCGCGTCGTAGCCGCCCAGGGCGCTTAACTCCAGCAGGAAGGCCGCGCTGCGGGCCGTGTGCAGCAGCGCCAGCACCGCCGGATGGCTCAGGTGCGCTGCAGGCACGATGAGATCGAAATGTTCGCGTTGCAACGGGACAAAGTGCAGCCCCAGGGCCTGCGCGGCCACGCGGGGACCGGGGGCCACGTCTGCGGCCCCCGACTGCACACGCCGGGCCGCGTCCAGTGGGGAGGCCGCCTCGTCCTGGTAGCCGGGCAGCGCCTGCCGCTCGGCCGCACTGAAGTGCGCCGCGTCCAGCCATGCGTCCAGCATCAGGCGGCTGCCCGCGCCGGGATCACGGTTGATCAGGCGCAGGCCGCCGCCGCGCAGATCGTCCACGCCCCGGATGCCGCCGGGATTGCCCGCCGCGGTGAGCAGGCCCTGCTCCCAGGTCCACAGCGCAATGACATGGACCGGCTGGCCCAGCGCCAGGTTCCGCACGAAGGGCAGGTTGGACTCGCCCGTCCCGGCGTCCCACAGGTGAATGCCGGCCAGATGGGCCTCTGCGGCGGCCAGACCCGCCAGGGCCGCCTGACTGGAGACCGGGCGCACGATCACACGCAGGTCCGGGAAGGCCAGGCAGGTGTGGGCGGCCAGCAGGTCCAGCGAGGGATCGCAGCCGATCAGCACCGCCGATCGCCCCGCCAGCTCCAGCGCGCCGCTGAGCTTCACGTCCACGTGCGGGCCATGGCAGGCCGTGACCACGCCGTCAGCGCGCTGGCCGAGCCCTGGCGCCCCCTGAAGGGCCACGGCCAGAAGGTCCTGATCCAGCCGCGCCAGCTGCACCCGCTGTCCGGTGGGGGAGACAGCTGGGTCACCGATGAGCCGCGCCCGCACTGTGTCGGGCGTCAGATGGAACAGCTCGTCAACCCGGCAGCCCAGGGCCTGCGCGAGCCGCAACGCCACCACGGTGGTGGGGGCCGAGACACCGCCTTCGATATTGTGTAGGGCCTGACGCGTGATGCCCGCCCGCCGTGCCAGCTCGGTCGGCCCCAGCCCAGCGTCCTTGCGGCGCTGCTGCACGGAGGAGTGGAGCACGCCCGCAGTAAACGACATGCCTGAGCGTAGCGTCCAGTAGACGGAAGGTCAAATCAAATTGACGCCGCCGCGCCCTCGAACACAAAGGGCGCGGTTCCCGCGGTGGTGGACGTGGTGGGGACCGCGCAGGAGGAGATGCTTGAAGGCTATGGCCCCCCGCAAGAGCCCAGGCGAGGCCGGCTCTCAGAGCCGTTCGATGATAGTGGCCGTGGCCATGCCGTGGCCGATGCACATGGTCTGCAGGCCGAAGGTGCCGCCCGTGGCTTCCAGCCCGCTGAGCATCTTGGCCATCAGCCCGGCCCCACTGGCGCCCAGAGGGTGCCCGTGGGCAATCGCGCCGCCCCAGGGATTGACCCGGGCGGCGTCGGCCCCCAGTTCGTGCGTCCACGCCAGCGCCACGCTGGCGAAGGCCTCGTTGATCTCGATCCAGTCGATGTCGCCCAGGGTCATTCCGGCCCTGGCCAGCGCCTTGCGGGTGGCGGGAATCACGCCCGTCAGTTGCATGGTGGGGTCGTCGCCCACCACCACGCGGGCCACGAACCGGGCGCGGGGCCGCAGACCGTCGGCCACCGCGATGTCCCGGTCGCCCACCAGCACGGCGGCAGCCCCGTCGCTGATCTGGCTGGCGTTTCCGGCGGTAACCACGCCTGCGTCGCGGAACGGCGTTTTCAGGGTCGCCATCCTGGCCGGGTCGACGGCGCCGCGCACGCCCTCATCGTGCTGCAGCGTGATGGCCTGTCCCCCGGCGTCCATCCCGGGGGCCGGCAGCAGTTCGGCGTGCAGGTGGCGCGACCCCTCGGCGCGGCGGTGGCTCTCCGCGGCAAAGGCGTCGAGCATCTCGCGGGTCAGGTCCCACGCGTCGGCAATGCGCTCCGCGCTTTCCCCCTGGTGAATCAGGTCAACCCTGGCCAGCAGTTCGGGATTAAGGCGCTCGAAGCCGCCACCGATGTCGCTGAACATCGGCACGCGGGTCATGCTCTCGACGCCGCAGCCGATGGCGTAGCCCAGGTCACCCGCGTCCACGCCCTGCGACGCAAAGTGCACGGCCTGCTGCCCACTGCCGCACATGCGGTTGAGGCTCAGGGCCGGCACCTCGGCGGGAAACCCGGCCATCAGTACCGCCAGCCGCCCGACGTTCGCGCCCTGCTCGCCCGTCTGCGTGACGGCCCCGGTAATCACGTCCTCAACCTTGCTGGCGTCCAGGCCGGCGCGGGCCATCAGCCCGTTCAGGGCGAAGGCAAGCAGGGCGTCGGGGCGCACCTCGCGGTAGGCCCCACCGCGCCTGCCGTAGGGGGTGCGGACTGCTTCCAGAATAACGGCTTCTCTCATGGCTTCTCCTTGTGTTCCGGGCTGGCGTGTTCCAGGCAGGTGCCGGGGCGCCGCACGCACTGTTCCTGGCCGCGCCGTGGTGCTGTTCCGGCCCTCACCTCGGCGCCATCCGGACCGCGCCGTCCAGCCGGATGGTCTCGCCGTTGAGCATCTGGTTCTCGAAGATGTGTCTGACCAGCGCGGCGTACTCGTCGGCGCGGCCCAGACGGC
Organism: Deinococcus aerolatus; assembly: GCF_014647055.1. Taxonomy (NCBI): domain Bacteria; kingdom Thermotogati; phylum Deinococcota; class Deinococci; order Deinococcales; family Deinococcaceae; genus Deinococcus; species Deinococcus aerolatus. The sequence goes on from NZ_BMOL01000012.1 coordinate 76,405, forward strand.
TGGGAAACGGCACCTGCTGGCCCAGCGAGTCCTGGGCCTCTTGCGGCAGTCCCCTCAGCATGGGCGTCTCGAAGATGCCAGGGGCCACCGTAACCACGCGGATCCCGCTGCGGGCGAGGTCGCGGGCAATCGGCAGCGTCATACCCACCACGCCGCCCTTGCTGGCCGCGTAGGCCGCCTGCCCGATCTGACCGTCGAAGGCGGCCACCGAGGCGGTGTTGACGATCACGCCCCGCTCACCCGACTCGCCGGGCACGTTGTCCAGCATGACCTGGGCCGCCAGCCGGATCACGTTGAAGGTGCCCAGCAGGTTCACCCGCACCGTGCGTTCAAAGACGTCCAGGGGGTGGGGGCCGCGCTTGCCTGCGGTGGTGGCTGCTGGAGCAATCCCGGCGCAGCTGACCGCGCCGTGCAGGGTGCCAAATTTCTCCAGTCCGGCCTGCAGCGCTGCCTGCACGTCGACCTCGCTGCTCACGTCGGCCCGCACGAACAGCCCGCCGAGCTCCTGGGCAAGCGGTTCACCTTCCGCGGCATTCAGGTCGAGCATCAGCGGAAACCCGCCGGCCCCGGCCACCATCCGGGCGGTCCCGGCCCCCAGGCCGGAGGCGGCCCCCGTGATGAGTACAGCCCTGTCTTTCAGATTCATGTGTCCCCTCCTGGGTGTGCTGGTTGCGCCGGACGCACCGGACTAGCGCTGCAACTCGCGGGCGATCACCAGTTTCTGGATCTCGCTGGTGCCCTCGTAGATCTGCAGCACCTTGGCGTCCCGGAACAGTTTCTCGACCGGATACTCCGTCGAATACCCCATGCCGCCGAAAATCTGCACGGCCTCGGTGGCCGCCGCCATCACGCTCTCGGCGGCGAACAGCTTGGCCTGCGACGCGGCCAGGGTGTTGCGCTGCCCGTGGTCAACGAGCCACGCGGCGCGGTAGGTCAGCAGACGGGCCGCTTCCAGCGAGGTGGACATCTCGGCCAGCTTGGCCGCCACCAGCTGATGGCGGATGATCGGCTGACCCATCGTCTGCCGCGTCTGCGCGTAGGCCAGGCTCTCTTCCAGGCAGCGGGCATGCACGCCCACGCCGAACGCGGCCACCATCGGACGCGAGTGGTCGAAGGCGTCCATTGCAATGGAAAAGCCCTGTCCCTCGGCCCCGATGCGCTGGGAAGCGGGGATGCGGCAGCCGTCGAAGAACACCTCGCAGGTGGGCGCGCAGCGCTGCCCCAGCTTGTCCAGCGGTTCACCGACACTCAGTCCCGGCGTGCCGCGCTCGACGATAAAGACGCTCAGGCCCCGGCTGCCCCCCGCACCGGTCAGGCTGTCCCCGGTTCGGGCAAACACCACGAAGAACGAGGCGCGGTCCGCATTGCTGATCCAGGTCTTGCTGCCCGACAAGACGTAATGGTCGCCGTCGCGCGCCGCGCGGGTCTGCAGCCCGGCCACGTCGCTGCCCGCGCCCGGCTCCGTCGCGGCGTAGGACGCCAGTTCTCCCGCCACCAGCCGGGGCAAAACCCACTGCTTTTGCTGCTCGCTTCCGTGATGAATGATGGCGTCGGCGGCCAGCGAGTTGATGCTCAGCGCCGCGCCGACGCCCACACACCCCCGGCACAGCTCCTCGGTGACCAGGGTCAGCGCCAGACAGCCCAGCCCCGCGCCGCCGTAGGCTTCCGGCACCGTCAGGTTCAGCAGCCCGAGGGCCAGGGCCTGATTGTAGATGGCCTGCGGAAACGCCTTGGTCCGGTCCAGCAGCGCCGCCTGCGGAATGATCTCGCGCGCAGTAAACGTGCGGGCGAGCTGCTGAAGCTGGCGTTCTTCTGGGTTGAGCAAAAAATCCACGGGGGCCCTCCCTGGGCGCGTGCCTGCCGCGCTGGGCCGACAGACGACTGTATCGCTCGGTCAATTGAGTATACTCAATTCATCACGCCTATCCAGATTGTGGGCCGGCAAACATGAAGCGCCGCCCGGTACCACGCTTCCAGGCCACCGGTCTACACTGCGCTGACCCGATGCCCATGGACGCCCACCTGTTGCCCCAGCCTCCTGCCCGGTCGCGTGCCAGCGATGGGGTTGCCGCCCACATCCAGCGGGAAATCCGTCGCCGCCAGCTGCAACCCGGTGACCGGATCTGCGCGGAGCGGGACCTTCAGGCCGCCACCGGCGTGAGCCGGGCGGGGGTGCGCGAGAGTCTGCGGATGCTGGAACATGAGGGGCTGATCCGGACAAAGACAGGGCCTGGCGGCGGAATTCTGGTGGGTGAACCGGCGGCCGCTCCCCTGGGCCGCACGGTCGAGGCATTCCGCCACCTGTCGGGGGTGAGTCCCGAAGCGCTGCTGGACGCCTGGTTTGAACTGGCCGTGACCTGTACGCGTCTGGCGGCCGGGCGGGCGCAGGCCCATGACATCGCCGATCTTCAGCAGACCGCGGATGCCTACCGGGCGCTGGATTTCGAGCAGGCGAGTTTCGACCGCGTGGCGCGGCTCAACCTCGGCTTCATTCGCCGCACGGCTGAGGCGGCCTATAACCCCATTCTGAGCCTGTTTCTGGAGGCCCTGATTGACCTGATCTACTCGGCGGCGGCGGCCCGCCCACCCAGTCTCCGTCAGCGGCGGGAACTGGTGGGGGTCCACGACGGCATCGTGCAGGCGCTGAAAACCGGCGACGCCGATGCGGCCGTCCGCCGCATGACCCGCCACCTGCGTGCGGTCCGGGCGCTGCTTGAGGGAGGGGTGGGCCGCGTCGGCTGAAGCGCCGCGCCGCGCTACAGCGTGATCCGCCGGCCCTCACGCGCCGACTGCAACAGGGCGTCAATCACCCTGGCCTGCTGCACGGCGTCCTCAGGCGGATACAGGGCGGCCTCCTCGCCGCGCACAACCCGCTGAAAGTGCGCGGCCATCAGGGCGTAGCCGTTGCCGGGGCTCACTGCTTGCCTCTGACCGTCGCGGGTCAGGGCAAAGTCGTTCTCATCGCTGAAAAATGCCCGGTCCAGCTCCATCACGCCGCCCGTGCCCAGCACCTGCGCGCGGCCGATGCGTCCCCCGGACAGCCAGTCGAAGCCGCAGTCGATGCTGGCCAGCGCTCCGTTGCCAACGTGGCTGTAATCCAGCACGGCGGACATCGAGACGTCCACGCGGTCCGGCGTCCAGCGGGCCTGCGCCGTGACCGCCAGCGGCTCGCCCAGCAGCATCCGGGCCTCGTTGACCGGGTAACAGCCGATGTCGTAGAGGGCGCCGCCGCCCAGATCCGGATGCAGGCGAATGTCGCCGGCGTCCCGCACGGTGAAGCCGAAGGCCCCCCGGTAAGCCCGGACCTCGCCCAGTTCGCCGCCCCGCACCGCGTCTATCAGGGCGCGGTGTTGGGGCGTGAAGCGGTAGGCAAAGCCCTCAAGCAGCGTCAGACCGGTGCGCCGGGCCACGTCGGTCAGCTGACCTGCCTCCTGGGCACTGAGGGTCAGGGGCTTTTCGGTCAGCACATGCTTGCCCGCTTCCAGCGCAGCTGCGCTCCAGGGGAGATGCAGCGCATTGGGCAAAGCGATGTACACCGCGTCCAGATCGGCGTCGATCACGGCCTGATAGCTGCCGGTTCTTGAAATACCCCAGTCGCTGGCGAACGTCTGGACACGGGCCGACTGCGGCTCCCGCGCGCCCAGCATCACCACGTCGCCGCCCGCGGCACGAATGGCTGGAATAAAGGCGCGGGCAATGCGGGCCGCGCCGAGAATGCCCCAACGGAATGTCATGCCCCCACCCTAGCGTCCTGGACAGCCTTGCTTTCTCTCCCTGCCCTGGCTGGCGCGCCCCGATACAGGCCCCCATCCACCGACGTAGGCGGTCAGAACACAGGGCGTCAGCTTCCCTTTGGCACCGTTCAACTTGACTTCCAGACCCCGCCCGCTTAAGTTGAACGTGTCCACAATGTAACGTTTTCAGACGCTGCCGACCAGTCACGCTCCGCATCAACGCCTGTTTCCCCAGGTCTTTGAGGTGCCATGCCTGAACCCACGTCCACCGCCGTCATAACGTCCCCGCGCGGCTCGGGCATCCGTGAGGTGGCGCGGCTGGCGGGCGTGTCGATCGCCACCGTGTCGCGGGTGTTCAACGATGCGTCGGCCGTCAATCCCGACACGCGGCGGCGCGTGCTGGAGCGCGCCGCCGCGCTGGGCTACGAGCCAAGTTCGCTGGGCCGCAACCTGGCGCGGGGGCGCAGTGAACTGCTGGGATTGATCGTGCCGGATGTGTCTTTCCCGCTGTACGGCCAGATGATCAGCGGCATTGAGGACGTGCTGGGCCAGCGAGGCATGAGCATTCTGCTGGCGTCGAGTCACGACGACGCGGACCGTGAACTCGCGGCGTCCCGGCATCTGCTGCGGCACGCCGTGGACGGCGGTATCGTCATCAACTCTCAAACTGATGCGGCGCTGCCTTCGCCGCGCGGAGTGAACTGGGTTCATGTCTCTCCTGAGCACGGCATCTGGCCCTGCCGGGTGGAGCTGGACAACGTGGCGGGGGGAGGGTTGGCCGCCCTTGAATTGCTGCGCGCGGGGCGGCGACACGCAGCCTACATCGGTGCGCCGGGTCGGGAAAGCGCTGAGCGCGAGCGCGGGTTTGCCGCTGGGCTGCGCCGGGACGATCTGGCGTACCGCCGCGCCCAGGGCGACTACACCGAACTGTCGGGGACGCAGGCTGCCGACAGATTGCTGGAAGAATTCCCCGCGTTGGACGCCTTTTTTGTGGCGGGTGACCTGATGGCGGCGGGGGTTTTGCGGGCGCTGCATCTGCGCGGATTGAGGGTGCCCGACGACGTGGCGGTGGTGGGCTTCGACGACGCTGTGCTCGCCTCGCTGCTGTACCCACGCCTGACCACAATCCGGCAGCCCGCCTACGAGATGGGCGCTGCAGCGGCGAGGTTGTCCCTGCAACTGCTTGCCGGCCTGAGGGCGGAGCCCGTGACCTTCCCGCCAGAACTGGTGCGGCGCGAGTCCACCGGGCCACCGTGACGCCCACGCTGTGAAGGTTCCACCTTGTCGCCCCCCTCTTGAGCCTCGCCGCGTCCTCACCGTCACTATGTCCGCGCCGCTCAACGTTCGCGCGCCATCTCGTCTCCCTGGAGGAACCAGCCATGTCCAGCCACATCAAGACCCTGCTTTCGCTTCCCCTGATTCTGACCGCCGGCCTGGGCAGCGCGGCAAACGCCCAGAACCCCAAGTCCACCTTCACCATCGTGCGTTCAACCCAGTGGGGAGCACAGAATTACAACCCCTTTGTCCCTGGCGATCAGCACCTGCTGCCCACCAATTCGGCCATCTATGAGAGTCTGTTTTTCGTCAACTCGATCAACGGCAAGGTGACGCCGGTGCTGGGCACCAAGTACACCTGGAGCAAGGACAACAAGACCCTGACGGTCAGCACCCGCCCGAATGTTAAATGGCACGATGGCAAGGCGTTCAGCGCTGCCGACGCCGCCTTCAGCTTCAATTACCTCAAGCAGTATCCGGCGCTGGACACCAGCGGCATCTGGAAAAGCGGCCTGAGCAGTGTCAAGGCCACCAACCCCACGACGCTGGTGTTTACCTTCGCCACGCCCAATACCCCGATCTTTCAGTACATTGCCGCCACACCAATGGTGCCCGAACACCTGTGGAAAGACGTGAAAGACCCCAGCACTTTTACCAACACCAAGCCGGTGGGCACCGGGCCGTTCGTGGCCGACAGCTACAGCCAGCAGGCCCTGCGGGTGCTGAAGAACCCCAACTACTGGATAAAGGGCCAGCCCTACGTGGACGCGCTGGTGTGGATTGCCACCAGCACCAACGACGCGGCCCAACTCAAGCTCCTGAGCGGCGAGGCCGATTTCGGCTACGTGGGCATTTCCGACCCCAAGACTTACGCGTCCAAGAGCCCCACGGCCAGCTACTGGTGGCCCACCAACAACATCAACTTCCTGTATTTCAACACCGTCAAGGCGCCGTTTAACGATGTGGGTTTCCGCAGGGGCGTTGCCGCCGCCATTGACACCAGGGAAGTGGCCCAGAAAGCCTACGCAGGCGCGGTGGCCGCCGCCAGTCCCGCCGCCGTGTTCCCTGGCCAGCAAAAGCAGTGGCTGACGAACGCCGCCAAGTCCACCTTCGACGCCGCCGCCGCCGACAAGGCGCTGACGGCCGCCGGCTACAAGAAAGACGCCAGCGGCAACCGCCTGGGCAAGGACGGTAAGGTGCTGCCCAGCTTCAAGATCCTGGTGGGCGCGGGCTGGACGGACTTCATCACCATGGCACAGGTCATTGGCACCAACCTCAAGAAGGTGGGCATCAATACCTCAATTGACCAGCAGGCCTGGGGCAGCTACTCCGGCGGCCTCCAGACCGGCAGCTATGATATGGGGATCAGCTGGGGCTGGGGCAACGGGTCTACGCCGTACTACACCTTCAACGCCGCCTTCAACCCAGATTTTTCCGCCCCGGTAGGCAAAACGGCCGCCAGCAATCTGTCGCGCTACACCAACCCGGCGATCACGAAAGCCCTTGAGACCTTCAGCGCCACCAGCGACGCGGCCGCCCAGCAACAGGCCATGACCACCATCGTGTCGACGGTGATGAAGGAGCAGCCCTGGGTGCCGCTGACGGACCGCGTGAACTTTGGCCTGTTCAATACCAGCAAGTTCACCGGCTTCCCCAGCGCCGAGAACCCCTACAACGATTCCTCGCCCGATGACACCAACGGCGCGCGGCTGCTGTACCTGAACGTCAAGCCCAAGTAAGCGGGAAGGGGCGGGGGGTGGGCGGCGGGGCAAAGACCTGCCTGGGCCCGCGTCCCGCCCCGTCTTGAGACTGCAGGCCGAGGTTCGGCCGCTCACCCTCAACCCCAGGAGGTCTTGTGCGCTATCTGCTCAGAAAGCTGGGCATCTTCGTGTTTACCTTGTGGGTGGCGGCCACCCTCAACTTCGTCCTGCCGCGCCTGGTGCCGGGCGATCCGGTCAGCGTGATGCTGGCCAAGTACCAGGGGCGCCTGGATCCGGCGGCGGTGGACGCGCTGAAGATCGCCTACGGCCTGAACGATCTGGGCAGCCCGCTGTCGCAGTACTTCAGTTATCTGGGCAATCTGGTGCGCGGAGACTTCGGGCGCTCCATCAGTCTGTTTCCCACGCCCGTGATCGACGTGGTGCGCACCGCCCTGCCGTACACGCTGGGGCTGATCGGGGTGACCACCATCATCTCGTTCGTGCTGGGCAGTGCGCTGGGTCTGTACAGCGGCTGGCGGCGTGGGGGGGCGGTGGCCGACGGCCTGACCCCGGTGGCGCTGTTCCTGAACGCCATGCCGTACTTCTGGTTCGGGCTGATCCTGCTGTACGTCTTCGCGTTCCAGCTCAAGTGGTTTCCGCTGAGCGGCGCGCTGGATCCCTTTCCCGGCGACACCTTCAGCGCGGGCTGGTGGAGTTCGCTGCTGCGGCACGCGGCGCTGCCGGTGTTCACCATTCTGGTCACCTCGGTGGGCGGCTGGCTGATCACCATGCGCAACAACGTGATCAACGTGGCGGGCGAGGACTACCTGGCCTTCGCCCGCGCCAAGGGCCTGACCGAGCGCCGCATCATCACCCGCTACGTGCTGCGCAATGCCCTGCTGCCCAGCTTCACCGCCTTCGGCATGGCGCTGGGCTTCGTGGTGGGCGGCTCGATTCTGACCGAGATCGTCTTTTCGTATCCGGGATTGGGCTTTTACCTGTACCAGTCAGTGACCAACCTGGATTACCCGCTGATGCAGGCCATATTCTTCTTTATCGCGCTGGCGGTGCTGCTGGCCAACCTGCTGGTGGATTTCATCAACGTCATTCTCGATCCGCGCATCCGGGAGGGCCGGGCGTGAGTGGCCTGCGCCGCTTTCTGGGTCAGCCGCGCAGCGTGTTCGGGGCCGGCTTTCTGGTGCTGCTGCTGCTGGCCAGCCTGAGCGCGCCGCTGCTCACGCCCTACGATCCCCATTCGCTGGAATTTGATCCCTTCCTTTCGCTCTCGGCGCAACACTGGCTGGGTACCACCGCGCTGGGCCAGGACATCTTCGCGCAGTTCATCTACGGCGCGCGGCTGACGCTGCTGGTGGGTGCAGTGGCTGGGCTGATCGCCACGTTGCTGAGCGTCACCTTCGGCCTGGCCGCCGCGTACCTGGGCGGCCCGGTAGATGAGACCATCAACACGCTGATCAACGTGTTTCTGGTGCTGCCGGGGCTGCCGCTGGTGATCGTCGCCAGCGCTTTCCTGCGCGGCGGCGGCGTGTGGCCGGTGATTCTGGTGATCAGCTTCACCGGCTGGGCCTTTGGGGCGCGGGTGCTGCGGGCCCAGGCGTTGGCCCTGCGCGAGCGCGACTTCGTGCAGGCGGCGGTGGTCTCGGGCGAGGGTCCGGGCCGCATCATCTTCCGCGAGATGCTACCCAACATGGCGGGATTGATCGCTGCAAACTTCTTCGGCGCGGCGCTGTACGCCGTGCTGAGCGAGGCGGCCCTGTCGTTTATCGGCGTGGGCGACGTGTCGCTGGTCACCTGGGGCACCATGCTGTACTGGGCGCAGGCCAAGGGCGCGCTGCTGCAGGGCGCGTGGTGGTGGGTGGCGATGCCGGGGCTGGGCATCGCGCTGCTGGGCACGTCGTTTGCGCTGCTGAATTTCGCCATTGACGAGATCAGCAACCCCCGGCTGGGGGGGGGCAAATTCAGGTTGCCGTCCCTCAGGCGGCCCGCCCAGGCCGTGGCCGAGGGCAACCCCGACGCCCTGCTGAGCATCCGCGAGCTGAACGTGGGCTACCTGACCCCTGGCCCCACGGTGCGCGCGGTGCGGGACGTGTCGCTGGACGTGCAGCCGGGCGAGCTGCTGGGGCTGGCGGGGGAATCCGGCTGCGGCAAGAGCACACTGGCCTTCGCGGTCACGCGACTGCTCGATCCTCCCGGCGCGGTGCTGGGCGGCTCGGTGCGGCTGGCCGAACATGACCTGCTGGCACTGTCCCCCGAGGAACTGCGGCGGGTGCGCTGGAAGGAGTTCAGCATGGTATTTCAGGCGTCCATGAACGTGCTGAACCCGGTGCTGAAAATCCGCGAGCAGGTCTACGACGCCATGCAGGCCCACGGCGTGACCGACAAGGCGAAGCTGGACGCCCGCTCCCGCGACTTGTTCGATCTGGTGGGCATTCAGGCCTCGTACCTGGACACCTACCCGCACCAGCTGTCCGGCGGCATGAAGCAGCGCGTGGTGATCGCCATCGCGCTGGCGCTGGAACCGAAACTGATCGTGATGGACGAGCCGACAACGGCGCTGGACGTGGTGGTGCAGCGCCAGATTCTGCAGGAGATCAACGACGTGCGCCGCCGCCTGGGCATCAGCGTCATCTTCATCACGCATGACCTGTCGCTGCTCGTCGAGATGAGTGACCGGGTGGCGATCATGTACGCCGGTGAGGTGGTGGAGCTGGCCCCCGCGCACCAGCTGTACGCGCACCCGGCGCACCCCTACACCCAGCAACTAATGAACTCATTCCCGCCGATGACCGGCCCCCGGGTGCGCCGCAGCGGCATTCCCGGCAAGCCGCCGTCCCTGAGCGCCGACATCGTCGGCTGCCCCTTCTTCGAACGCTGCTTCACCCGAATGCCTGGCGTGTGCGACGTCAAACCGCTGCAGACCTTTCCGGTGGCCGAGGGGCAGACGGCGGCCTGCTTCCTGTACGATCCCACCGTTTCCGCCGCGCTCAAGGACCATGCCGTGCGTGACAGTGCACTTGCTGCCGCAGATCTCAAAGGCACAGATCTCCAAGGGGAGGTGAGCCGTGAGCCAGCCCGCAGCGTCAATCCCAATTAACCCCGCCGCACCTCCAGACGGGTTGCCCAACACGCTGGACATCGTCAACCTCCGCAAGGTCTTTGGGGCGCGGGGCCGGGCGGGCGGCGTGGTGGCCGTCAATGACGTGAGCTTCTCCATCGCCCGCGGCGAGGTGCTGGGGCTGGTGGGCGAGTCGGGCAGCGGCAAGAGCACGATTGCCCGCCTGATCGCCCGCCTGCACACGCCCACCGCCGGTGAGATCCTTCTGAACGGCCAGCCGGTGCCGCGCCGCCTGGGCGGACGGGCGCTGAAACGTCTGCGCAAGAACGTCCAGATGATCTTTCAAGACCCGTATGCCAGCCTCAACCCGGTGCATCCAGTGGCCTACACGCTGAAACGCCCCCTCCAGATTCACGGTCTGGCGCGCGGCGGCACGCAGGCAGAGGTGGACTCGCTGCTGGAACGCGTGGGCCTGTCGCCTGCCAGCACCTACGCGGGCAAACGCTCCTTCGAACTGTCGGGGGGCCAGCGCCAGCGTGTCGGCATCGCCCGCGCCCTGGCGGCCCGCCCCGAGCTGATTCTGGCCGACGAGCCGACGTCGGCGCTGGACGTCTCGATCCGCCTGGACGTGATGAACCTGATGCTGGACCTCAGGGATCAGGAGGGCCTGAGCATGCTGTTCATCACACACGATCTGGCCGGGGCGCGCTACATGAGTGACCGGGTGGCCGTGCTGTACGCCGGAACGCTGGTGGAACTCGGCCCCGCCGTGGAGGTGATTGACCGTCCACAGCACCCGTATACCCAGCTGCTGAAAAGTGCGGCCCCCAAACCCGACGCAGGTCTGGTGCCCGAAACCATCGAGGCGCGCGGCGAGGTGCCGGACCTGACGACCCTGCCCCCTGGCTGCCCCTTCGAGCCACGCTGCCCCCACGCCATGCCCGAATGCCGGGACGGCCTGCCGAAGATGTACGACGTGGGTCACGGGCACACCGCACGCTGCATCCTGCACGATCCAGCGATCAGGGCACGGAACCAGGGGCTGGTGACCGTATGAACGGCAAGATGCCCATGGTTCCAGAGGGAAACTGACTCATGCGTGTTGCGACTGTGGAACAGCTTCTGGATGTGCTCGACGGCCTGTTTGCTGACGGCCCGGATTTGACCAGACGCCAGGCCATCGATCCCTGGGAACAGATTTTTACCCGCCCCGATCATCCCTTCAACTCCGACTTGCCGGATGTCAATCTGCTGGACTGGCGTGAGGCTGGCCTGCTGCCCGGCGGTGAGGGCCTGACAGCAATGGACATCGGCTGCGGACTGGGGCGCAATACCCGCTGGCTGGCCCGTCAGGGTGACCGGGCGACAGGCGTGGACATTTCGGCTTTTGCCAATACTCAGGCCAGAAACCGCACCGCCGAAACCGACGCAACGTTTCTCGAAAGCGACTTTCTCCGTGAAGCTGTCCCACGCGGCCCATTCGATCTCGTCTACGATTCCGGTTGCTTCCACCACCTCCCGCCGCACCGCGGGTTGTCGTGCCTCTGGGCGCTGAGGGCCTGCCTGAAACCCGGCGGCCTGTTCGGCATCTGCACCTTTGCGGCGGGAAAGATGGGCAGCGACGCGGATGATCTGACGTTGTTCAAGCAGAGCAGACTCGCAGAAGGGCTTGGGTACGGCGCAGATGAGCTGAAAGCCATTTTTCCGATCTGGAAGTGCTGGAGAGTCGCCCGTTGCGCCCACTTCAAAGTTCGGCCGAACCCGCCTTCACGATGGATTTTCTCAGCGCCTCTCTGTTTCGCCGCCCACAGTAGCGGCTTTTCAATCTCACAAGGACGTCCATATGGCCCAGGTTAAACTCGCCTACATCGGCGGCGGCAGCACGCGCGCGCCCGGCACCGTCGCCTCGTTCATTCGTCAGGCGGCCAATTTCGCGGGTTCGGAAATTGTCCTGCACGATCTGGACGAGGACAGGCTCGATCTGGTGTGTCGCCTGGCCCGCAAGATGGCCGGGGCTCAGGGCGCGGACCTCAAAATCAGGGCCACCACCGACAGACGGGCCGCGCTGGACGGCTGCGACGGCGTGCTGTCCAGCTACCGGCCCGGCGGCTTCGAGGCCAGGGCGCAGGACGAGCGTATTCCGCTGTCCCATGGTGCCATCGGGCAGGAGACGCAGGGCGCGGGCGGCTTCTTCATGGCGCTGCGGGCCATCCACGTGGCGCGCGGTCTGGTGGAGGACATGGAGGCCGTCTGCCCCGGCGCCACCCTGTTCAACTACACCAATCCCGTGAACATCGTGGCGCAGGCGGTGGCCGATCACTCGCCGATCAACGTCGTTTCTCTCTGTGAGGGGCCGATTGTGTTTCCCGGCGAACTTGCGGAACTCTCAGGCCTTGATCCGAAGAAAGTGCGCGCCGTGATGCTGGGCCTCAACCACGCCTGCTGGAGTGTGGAGGCCGAATACGGCGGTCAGCCCTTGCTCCCGATACTGGCGCAGAAGCTGGAAGAGGGCATTGCGGACGACTGGACGCGGCGCTGGGCAGAACTGGCGGTGACGATGAACAGCCTGCCCGCCTCGTACATGAAGTACTACCACTTCGAGCGTGAGATGCTGGCCGAGCTGAGGGCCAGACCCACCACCCGCGCGCAGGACATCCTGGCCGATGTGCCGAGGTACTGGCAGCACTACCGTGAGCAGCTGGACGCCCCGAACCCCACGCTGGTACCGGAGCTGTCGCGTGGCGGCATCTTCGAGCTGGAGGTGGCGGTGGACGTGATGGACGCCGTGTTCAATAACAGGAATGAAATCTGGCCGACCAACGTGGTGAACGGCGGCGCCATCGCTGACTTTCCCGACTCGCAGGTGGTGGAGGTGCCGTGTCTGGTCAACCGCCAGGGTGTGCGGCCCATCTCCGGGTACCGGGTGCCGAAGCCGGTGCGCGGGCTGCTCAAGGCGCTGGGTGAATACCAGCAGCTGGCCGCCGACGCTGCCTGGAACGGCACACGCAGGCAGGCGGTCCAGGCGCTGACGGGCAATCCGCTGGTGCGGACGCTGCCGCTGGCGCAGACGCTGTACGAGCAGCTGGCCCGCGCACACTTCCAGCATCTGCCGGAGCGGCTGTGGTGAGGGACGCAGCGCTGAATATTCAGCCGAATCCAGAACAGCTTGCCCAGGCGGCTGCCGATTTCATCTCGGCCCAGGTCAGGGTAAAACCTGAGCTGAACATTCTGGTGGCAACCGGCCACACGCCCATGGCCACCTACGCCGAACTGGCGCGGCGGGCGGAGGCGGGCGAGGTGGATTTCAGCCGCGCCACCGCCGTGCAGCTCGACGAGTACCTGGGCATTGATGACGACGATCCGCGCAGCCTGTGGGGCTGGATGCGTCGCTCGTTCGTGGAGCCGCTGCGCCTCACGCGCACCGTGCGGCTGGAGTCCCCGGCGCAGTTCGGGACAGCCCTGGCGCGGCTCGGCGGCCTCGATCTGGCGGTGCTGGGGCTGGGGCCCAACGGACACCTGGGCTTCAACGAGCCGCCGAGTCTGCCGGACGCGCCGACGCGCACGCTGGCGCTGACGCCAGCAAGCCTGGAAAGCAACCGCGCGTACTGGGGGGAGCTGGCGGTGCCGGAAGGGGCCATCACGGCGGGGATGGACGTGATTCTGGCGGCGCGTCAGACCCTGCTGCTGGTGGGCGGGACGCACAAGCGCGCCGTCCTGCACGCCGCGCTCAAGGGGCCGGAAACGCCGGAGGTTCCTGCATCGTTCCTGCGGCGCACGGCCCTGACCGTGATCGCGGACGAGGCCGCCTGGGCGTGAGTGGGCTGGTGCTGGGCATCGACGCGGGAAACACCAAGACCATCGCGCTGATCGCCGACACTTCAGGCACGGTGCTGGGCTGGGGCCGCGCCGGGCGCAGCAACATCTACGTGCAGCGCGTCCGCGCCCTGGCGGCGCTGGACACGGCCGCCACGCGGGCCAGGGCCAGTGCGAGGCTGGACAGCCGGCCATTTGCCGCCCTGACCCTCAGCGCTGCCGGGGCCGACTGGCCCGAGGACTTTGACATGCTGAAGACCGAGCTGCGCCGCCGGAACTGGGCCGGTCAGGTGTCGGTGGTCAACGACGCGGTGGGGGCGCTGCGGGCCGGCTCGCTGGCGGGGCGGGGGGTCACGGTGGTCTGCGGCACCAGCGCGGGCATCGCGGCCTGTTCGCCCGGCGGCGTGGTGTGGCACACCAGCTACTGGCAGGAGCCGGAGGGGGCCACCCAACTGGCCGAACACGCCCTGCGTGCCGTCTACCGCGCCGATCTGGGCATTGATCCGCCCACCAAGCTGACCGCACCGGTGCTGGCCTATTTTGGCTGCCCCGACGTGGAGGCGCTGCTGCACTCGTTCACCCGCCGGGGCCGCCGCCCGCCGTCCCACCTGGGTCGCCTGGCCCGCGTTTTGCTCGATCAGGCGGACGCGGGTGACCCTGCCAGCCTCCGCATCGTGCGGGAGCACGGCGCGTCGCTGGGCGACTACGCGCTGGCCGCTGCCCGCAAGGTAAGGCTGGACGGGACTTACCTGCTGACCACTTCCGGCGGGGTAATGCGCCACCGATCGCCCATCTTGCGTGAGGCCCTGCTGGCGCGGGTGCGCCGGGAGCATCCGCAGGTCCGCTGGCAGGCCAGCCACCATGAGCCCGTGTTCGGCGCGGTGCTGCTGGCGCTGGAGGCCGCGGGCGTGCCGGTAGACGAGCAGGTGTTTCGTCGGCTGGAGCAAACCTGCCCCGACGAGGCGCTGTTCTTGACCTGACGTGTGTTCGTGACCTTACGCGGGCGCGTCCGCATCGTTCATCCAGCGGATTCCACTGTCACGGCCTTGTCTTCCACGATGCGGGCGTACGCCAGAGGATCGGTCGCTCCCTCGGTGGAGATCACCAGGACGCGGCTTTCGGCACTTAATCCCAGCGCGTCCCGGTGGCGGCGGGCGTCCGGCTCGGTCAGGAGGTCAAGCAGGCCGCCCGCACCCGCCGCACCGCTCTCGCCCGAGACCACGCCGTCCCGGGCCAGCAGACGCATCGCGTCCTCGGCACGGGAGTCGGGAACAGCAACAGAGGCGCTGAGGCCGTCCCGGAGCAGCGGCCAGGCCAGCGGTGAGACGGTGCCGCAGTTGAGCCCGGCCATGATCGAGGGATGCGGCCCAGGGGTCTGGACAGGATGACCCGCCTGCAGCGAGCGCAGCACGCAGTCGGCCCGCAGCGGCTCCACGCCCACCACCCGCGTTTGCCTTCCGTCGGCGCGGTAGTGGCGCAGCACGGCGGCCGCCAGCGACCCCACGCCCATCTGCGCGGCCACCACATCAGGCTGGGGCAAGCCCTGGGCGGCCAGTTGCGTGTCGATTTCCTGAAAAATGGTGCTGTACCCGTCCACCACCCAGCCGGGAACGCGGGTGTAGCCGTCCCAGGCCGTGTCGCTGATCACGAGGTGGCGCCTGTCGGCCAGCGTGGCGGCGGCGGCCACCGCCTGATCGTAGGAGCCTTGAATCACCTGAAGGCGTGCCCCCTCGCCCACGATCGCCTCCTGGCGGGCACCCACCATGTCGTGCGGCACCAGAATGTGCGCCTTCAGCCCCAGCCAGCGCGCCATCCGCGCCACGGCGCGGCCGTGGTTGCCGTCTGTGGCGGCCACCAGTGTCAGGGGGAGGTGCGGACGCAGCTGGGCAGCCAGTTCTTCCAGACGTTTCCAGGGGTCAAACGGGCCGAACAGGGCCTCCAGTTCGCAGCAGGTGGCCCAGGACGCGCCCAGAATCTTGTAGGCAGGCAGCTCCAGCCGGCGCGCCTCGTCCTTGACCCACGCTTCCTGGACGCCCAGTGCCGCTGCCAGGTGGGGCGCGGTAACCAGCGGCGTGGGTGCGTAGCCCGGCAGTTTGCGGTGAAAGTCCAGCACCTCTGGCCGGGGGCGCCCGGCAAAGGTGAGTGCGTGTGGGTTGAGGTGGGTGTGGGCGGATTCAGGGTGGGTAGGGTCAGCTGCGGTCATGGGGCTCCCAGGACGTGGTCCGGCACAGGCCGTGTCAGGCGCAAAATTCGGCAATGGTGGCACTGAGGATCTCGCGGCACCGTTCGGCAGAGGCCAGGTCCACCCACTCCTCGCTGGCATGGGCGCCGGCACCGTCCGGGCCGAACACCACCGTGGGGATGCCGGCGGCGGCCAGCAACGCCGAATCCATCCAAAAGCTCAACCCGATGTGTGCGGGGGCCTGACCCAGCACGCGGGTGGCCTGGGCCGAGAGCAGACGAACGATGGGGGCGTCCTGTGGCACGCTCAGCGGCTCGCGGGCCAGCAGCAGGCGGTGCTGCGCGCGGAAGTCGGGGTCTGCCGCCAGCCGCTCCAGCACGCGGTCCAGTTCGGCCTCCACGTCCTGCGGGGTTTCGCCGGGCAGGGTGCGGCGTTCCAGCTGCAGGGTGCAGCGCTCCGGGTAGCTCGACAGTTCCTGGCCGCCGGAGATCAGCGAGGCGTGCAGCGAGCCGTGGCCGAGCAGGGGGTGGGTGGGCCGCGCCGTCAGCTCGCGCCCCAGGGTTTCAAGTTCCACCAGCACCCGGCCCATTGCGGCAATGGCGTCGCGGCCCAGGTCAGGGCGTGAGCCGTGTGCGGCCTGCCCGTCCGTGGTGATCTCGTGCCAGGTAAACCCCTTGTGGGCCACGCACAACTGCAGGCCCGTGGGTTCGGTGACGATGGCGGCGTCAGCCGTGACCCGGTTCAGCACCGACTGCGTGCCGAGGCTGGCGTGCTCCTCGTCGGCCACGGCGGTCAGGATCACGTCGCCGCGCAGCGCCATGGCGCTGGCGTCCAGCAACGCCAGGAGGCAGGCGGCCAGCCCCGCCTTCATGTCGTAGGTGCCGCGCCCGTACATGCGGCCGCCGCGAATGGTGGGTGTCAGAGCGCCGGTCATCTCACCCAGCCCAACAGTGTCGAGGTGGGCATTGAGCAGCAGTGCGCGCCCCCCGCCGCTGCCCCGCACCCGGGCGATCACGCTGGGCCGACCCGGCGCGGCCACGTCGAGTTCCGCTGAAATGCCGTGGCCCCGCAGCCAGGCCAGAATAAAGTCGGCGATTTCCGTTTCACCCGCGCCGCCAGGCACCAGCGCCGGATTGACGGAGTTCAGGCGAACCAGACTGGCCAGCAGCTCCGGCAGTTGTTCACGCATGCCTGAAGGGTAGCATCCACTGATATATTACCTGGCAGTTCAGGTCTCACCCGGAGGTGACGATGTCCGCTGCCAACGCCGTGCCCGCGCCTGCCCGCACGCTCGCCCGCGAGCAGGTGTACTGGCAGATGCTGGACTGGATCGTCGAAGGCACCCTGGGTCCCGGGGAGGTGTTGCGCGACGCGGCCATTGCGGGGAAACTGGGGGTCAGCCGCACCCCGGTGCGCGAGGCCCTGCGCCGCCTGGAAGACGAGGGGCTGGTGCAGACCGCCGTGAACCGCTGGACGCGGGTGGCCCCGCTGAATCTGGCCCAGGCTGCTGAACTGTATCCGGTGGTTGGAACGCTTGAAGACCTGGCCCTGGGGCTGGCCGCGCCGCGCCTGACCGCGGCTGATCTGGACGAGCTGGACACGCTGAACGTCCAGATCAGCCGCGCGCTGGAGGCCGGTGACGCGCGGGCCGCCGTTCGGGCCGACGCCGCGTTTCATGGTGTCTGGACCCGGCGCTCGGGCAACGCCGAACTTCAGGGCGCACTGGGTGCGCTGAAACGCAAACTGCAGCGGGTGGAATTGGCGTATTTTGACGTGCCCGGCTCGGCCCGGGCCTCGGTGCTGGAACACGCGGCGGTGGTGGACGCGCTGCGGGCACACGATGAGGTGGCCGCCCGTCACGCGCTGCGGCAGAACTGGCAGGGCAGCCTGGACCGCCTGATACGGCACGCGCCGCGTCGCCCACCCTCCGCTGACCTTCCCTGATTCCGTCCACTCCAAAGGAACTGTCGATGCCTACTGCGCCCCTGACCCTCCGCGCCCTGTACATCTACCCGATTAAGTCGGCCGGCGGCGTTTCGCTTCAGCACGCCGGGATCGGGCCGCGTGGCCTGAACCATGACCGCCGCTGGATGGTCGTCGACGCGGCGGGGCGGCCCGTGACCCAGCGTGAATTTCCGGCCATGCGCCTGATTGCGGTGGCCCTTGCGGACAGTGGTCTGATGGTATCGGCTCCCGGAATGCCTGCCCTGACCGTGCCGTGGCAGCCACAGGGAGAGCGGCGCGCGGTGGACATGTGGGGCACTGCGCTGGGCGGCGTGACCGTCTCAGCGCAGGCGACGGCCTGGGTCAGCGCGTACCTCGGCGGCGGCTTCGATCTGGTGTTTCTGCCCGACGAGGTCCAGCGCTGGCAACCGGCAGACCGGCCCTACAGCTCGCTGCTGAGTTTCGTGGACGGAAACCCCTTCCACCTGATCACCGAGGCGTCGCTGGCCGCCTTCAACGGGCACCTGTCACGCCCGGTGGGGAACGCCGAGTTCCGCCCGAACCTGGTGGTGGGAGGCGGCGAGGCCTACGCGGAGGATTTCTGGCGGCGCATCCGCATCGGCTCCGCCGGCGCGGACAGCGTGGCTTTCGAGGTGGTGGAAAGCTGCGCCCGCTGCGTCATCCTGAATGTGCAGCCAGACGGCACACGTGGAGCCGAGACGTTGCGAACCCTGGCCAGGATTCGCCGTCACGGGAAAGCGGCGATCTTCGGGCAGCATCTGGTGCAGGACGCGCCCTACGCCGGGCGCACGGGCCAGCTGCGGGTGGGAGACGCCGTGACGGTGACTGGGGTGGGGGAGACGGTCAATCCCGTGTATGTGTGACCCCGCCCCCGACGGTCGGGGTGGTTCCAGAGGAGTGGGTATGAACGCGATGCCGATGCTGGGCGTGATCGAGGGCTTTTACGGCCGTCCCTGGACCCCGGCCCAGCGCGCCCGATTGTTTGAACGAATGGCCGCGTGGGGCATGGACACCTACCTGTATGCCCCCAAGGATGACCGCTGGCACCGGCAGCGCTGGCGTGAGCCTTACCCGCCGGCCGAGGCGGCGGCCCTGGAGGCGCTGGCCACCGACGCCCGCCGCCATGGGATCCGCTTCGTCTACGCGCTGGCCCCTGGATTGAATCTGGACTGGGCCGACGAGGGGGACCGCCGCGCCCTGGCCGAGAAGTTCGCCAGCGTGCAGCGGCTGGGCGTACCGCATTTTTCGCTGCTGTTCGATGACATTCCCTACGCTGCCGACCGCGCCGCGCAGGCCCGTGAGCAGGTGGCCGCGGCGCACCACGTCCTGGACACCCTCTGGCCGGAGGGGCAGGCAGGGCTGCTGCTGTTCTGTCCCACCGAATACTGCGGCGACCGGGCCCAGCCCAGCGTGGCTGCCTCGCCGTACCTGCGGGCGCTGGGTGAGGAACTGCGTCCCGGCGTGGAGGTGCTGTGGACCGGTCCAGCGGTGGTCTCCACTGAGATCAGTGTCCAGAGCGTGCTGGAGGTCAATGCGGCGCTGCGCCGGCAGGTCCTGATCTGGGACAACCTGCACGCCAACGACTTCACTCTGCACCGCGTCAATCTGGGGCCGTACGCGGGCCGCCCGCTGGAATTGCGCGGCCACGTGGCGGGCCTGCTGAGCAATCCCAACAATCAGCTGGAAACCAACACGCCGGGCCTGTTCAGCCTGGCCGACTACGCCTGCGGTGGCCCGGACTGGACGGCGCCGGCCTCACTGGACCGCGCGCTGCAGGCCTGGCTGCCGGATTTCAGCGCCGGTTCCGGCGCAGCGGTCACGCTGGAGGACCTGCGGCTGGTGGCCCACATGCTGTACCTTCCCGGCGGGCTGGGGCCGCTGGCCGTACGGGTGCTGGACGCGGCGCGGCACCTGACAGACGGAACGGGTGGGGAAGACAGGCGGGCCGAACTGGCGGCGGAACTCGGGATGGTCCGCCGCCGGCTGCTGCGGGTGCTGCGGGCGCTGGAGGCGGGGCCGAACCGTGACCTGCTGTTCGATCTGCACCCCTATCTGGTGGACGTGGCCGAGGAGGTGCAGCGCTTGATCGTGGGAGCCACGCAGCGGGGCGAGGATGATCCGGAGACGTTCCGGTACCGGGGCAGTCTTGCTGACCGCCTGATGGCCCTGGGCTGGGTGGACCCGCCGGGGCCGGGTGCGGACACGCCGCAAATCTGAAGCACTGTGAGGTGCCGGCCAGCCCAGGGCCACCCGTATCCGGATTCCGCTTCATGACGCAGCCGTCGGGAGAGGAGGGCATGGGGGCTCGATACTGCAGAATCCGCACCTTCTCCTGCTCGCTTCGCTCGGATTTCAGGTTCACGCGTACCCCTTTCAATCGGAGTCCGTGTCAGGGGACCTGGGCCATGTGCCGGGCGCGTCGACGCGCCTACCGCGGGGCCACGCTGCCCACCGTCGTCACGCCGATCCACCTTCTGAAGGGGGATTACACTTAAGGCATGGTCACCACCCAGATGCTCACTGTTCGTGACACCCGGTTGTTCGCGCGGATCGTCGGACCTGCACATCAGCCGCCGCTGATCTGCTTACACGGTGGACCTGGCCTGGACCACACAGAATTTGCGGATTACCTTGACCCCCTCGCCGATACCGTGCGCCTGGTCCTGATCGATCAGCGGGCACAGGGCCGGAGTGAACGAAACGCGCCGCCAGAAACCTGGACGCTAGAACAGATGGCCGATGATGTGTCGGCTGTCGCTGAGGCGCTGGGCGCGGAAAAGTACGCGGTGTTCGGGCACTCTTACGGAGCGTTCGTGGCCTTGCAGCACGCCGTGACCCACACGGACGCCGCAGCAACCATCGCCTGCTGTGGGGTAGGATCGTCGCGCTGGCTGGCGGACGTTCCCGCAAAGCTCGAAACTTTCGAGCCACTCAACTTGCGGGAACAGGTGCGGCGCTCGTGGGCAGATGAGGTCAACGTCCACACCGAAGTGGATTTTGCCCGGTTGATGCACGAACAGATGCCCTGGCACTTCAGTGATCCGCTCGACCCGCGCATCGCCGATTTTAATGCCCGCGTAGACGCCATGAATCCTCGTTACGCGCCGGATGTGCTGCGACAGTTCAGCGCAGCGGGATACGGTGGGATTGAGGTTGAGGATAAGTTGGGTGGGATATCCCAGCCGCTCCTGGTGTTGGGCGGACGCCATGACCGGACTTGCCCGCCGGAAGCAAGTGAATTGATCGCCTCGCAAACGCCGAATGCAGAGCTGCATATCTTTGAAGAGAGTGGCCATATGCCGTTCATCGAGCAGTCTCAGGAGTTTCTGGCCGTCACCCGGGCGTTCTTGAGACGGACGCTGGGCTGAGAGGGATCAAAGTTTTCAGCCCAGCTGACGCCGGGCTGTTTTCTTGTCTCGGCCTGACTCCACAAGCCTGGGAATGACCTTTCGACCAGCACAGTCACGACAGGACAATGGCCCGGTTGTCACTGCGCTGTACGGACCGCCCTGAATTTCAATCTGTACGACGTGCAGTCCATGGACTGCACCATAAAGCTGCCCTCGGCGATATCCGCGCTGATGAAGCGGCCTTCGAAGTCCCAGGCCAGGTACGGCTTTTTGGCATTCGCTATGAACGCTCCTTGTTCCACGCTCACCGCGCCAGGCATGGAACCGAGCGCGCCGACAACGCGTGGATTGGTCTTGTACGTGGTGTTGGCGGTGGAGTCGCTACAGCGCCAGTATCCGGTCATCCTGACATCACTGATGGTCTTCCTGTCTGCGCTGACGCGGAAGCTGATCTCATTGCCCTTGAAATCCCCAGTGAGATCTCCTTTGAACACTCCACTTTGAGGTGTGGCCGCCAAGCTTAGAGGCGCGGTGCAGGCGAGAACCAAACTGAGGCCGATCTTCGCGGCGTGTAGCATAGGCACCAATTGTACCACCAACTGCATTCTGCCTTATCTGGGGCTGGCCCGCTCTTGCGTAGTTGAGGTTAAGCGGCTTCAGCCTGGCGTTCGAACTCGTGAGGCGTCAAGTCGCCCTGTGTGGAGTGCCAGCGCTGCCGGTTGTAGAAGACCAGGGTGTATTCGGAGATGGCGTGCCGGACCACCATGCGGTTCTCGGAAATGTTGTTCTCGAACAGCTCCCATTCCGGGGAATCGAAAAAGCTCTCCACGACAGCCTTGTCCCAGCAATCCCCCTTTTCGGCAAGGTCAGCTTTGAGCCGAAGGGTGCCGTAAGTTCCCCGGCTCCGGTCAAAAGAGCACTTGATTTCGTCGGTCAGCACCGCATCCTCCTGACACCGCTCACTGTCTGGCCTTCCCCTCCAGGCGTCATATCCGTTTGGACTGACTTCCAGGACCTGGCACATCCGGTCGACGGCTAATTTTTGCCGGTGGTCAGTCATGAACTGGAAGGTCAGGGCTGTTTGGCGAGGAAGGCCAGCGCCTTTTTCAGGATGTCGCGCTCCTGACGGGTGACGTCAAGCTCTTGTTCGAGCGCTCAGTGCTCAGGAAGCCCGGCCCGCTCCTACTTCTCGTTTTGCTGTCGCCAGCGCATGACGTGGTGAGGGGGAAGGCCCAGGTCACGCGCGACCTGGGCACGGCTCTTGCCAGTCGTTTTGACGAGCTGGCCAGCTTCCTGCTTGAATTGAAATGTGTAGATTTCTCTGGTTTTGGGCATGATGACCTCCAGTGTCGGTCATCCCTAACTTTCCCTCCACCAAACCAGAGCAACTTCACAGGCAAAGCGCACCCTCCTGAAGGAGGGTGCGCTGCTGCATCGCTTGACTGATCTGACCTGGACAACTTGTCGCTAAGTCAGCCGCGTGCACCAGAGCGCTGGATCAGCTCCCCCCCTCTGGTGCGCTCGAATCGACGGTGCCTTCATTCGCCTGCCCCCGTGTCCCGTCGGTGCCGTCGCTTGTCCCGCGTGGTCCCTTACCGCGTCCGCCGTCACGTCCATCTGGTCCATGCATGCCGCGTCTGCCAGGGCCGCCCGGTCCGCCCATGCCGCGTCCGCCCAGCATGGCGAACGGCTGGTCCTTGAGACGGGTCTTCATATCGGCAGCACGGTTACTGGCGATGTCGCCACTTTTCACGCCCTGATCGATGGTGGCGTTCCCGGCGGCCAGAGCCGCCGCTTTGAGTTTGTCCACACTGACGCCCAGTCCGGCGGCCAGCTTTTGCAGGTAGATGTCGGCGTAGTTGGTGCCGCTGCCCTGCTGGCGCTGGGTCTGCTGCCCCCTCCCGTTCTGGTTCTGGTTGCGCTGCCCAGGCTGTGCGGGCTGAATACGCTGGGGCTGCGCCTGCGTGGTGGGATTGGCCGCGGCGGTGCTGCTCTGCTGGGCCAGGACCGTGCCTACCGTCAGGGGCAGGGCAGCCAGGGCAATCAGGGGCGTTTTGCGAAAAATCATTTTGAATTGACTCATGCGGAGTCCTCCTTGAAGGGTGCAGACCAGAACCGGTTCCTGGTCCTGCATTCAGCCTCTCAGCCCGACGAGAACAAACGGCCCAGGAACCGCCAAGAACCGGCGAATATGGTGTGGAAGGGTAGTGACTGAAACTGCCCAGGCCCCTTGCTTCCCGGGCGTTGGACTGCTTCGGTGCTTAACCAGACTGATCTCGCTTTCAGCCGCATTGAGCCACATGGCCCTGCTTCACCTCACGGTCAGCCGCGCGGATGAAAGCGTGGGGGGCAATGACTCGGCCATCATCGAGATGCAGTGGGGCGGGCAGACCCTGACCACCGTGGGCATTCCAGTGCTGGGTGTGGCTGACGGTCAGTCGGAGGGGACCCACGAGCAGGGAGGCGCGTATGCAACGCGCCTCCCTGTCGGTCCTGAGTGAAGATTGCTGGGATTACCTCTGCCCATTCCGTTCCGTGGGCTTCCCTTTAGCCCAGCGCCCGCCAACCCAGCACAAGCACGATCAGCGAGGCGACGCCCATGACCATCAGCGCCTGAGCGCGGGTCTTTTTCAAGTACAGCAGAATGCCGATACCCGTCACCGCCACCAGCGTCAGGATCCCGCCGCTGACATCAATCAGCCACTTCCAGGCTCTACCCGTATCCCGGCCCTTGTGCAGGTCATTCAGAACCGCCACGCCGCCCTGCGCCAGCACGGTGGTGTGGTAGTTGCCGGTGGCCGTGTCGATGTAGGTGTCGGCGCTGTACCCCGGCCCCAGGAACGAGATGCTGGCCTCGGTGCCGTCGATTCGCGTCTCTCCCGCTCGGCCCCTGAGGCCGTGTTGGGCGCGCAGTTCCTCGGCCACCGTCAGCCAGTCCACCTTGCCGGCGCTGATCCAGCCTTTGGGCAGGGTGCCCATGACCTCGCGCCGCACTTCCGAGCCACCGAACGCCCAGTCGGGGTGATTGAGGGTGATACCAGTCAGGGCGAAGAACAGCACCACCAGCAGACTGATCATGGAGGTGTAGGTGTGCAGCCAGCGTACCCACACGTGGCTGCGGGCCTTGAGGGTACGGGGGCGGGAGGCCCGAGGCCGCGTCCGCACCTCCTGTCCCCCCGGCCCTTCAGGCTTTGCCGTAAGCGACACTGGCGGCCTCGATGTCGTTGTCTGCGCCCAGCGTTTTCTTAAAGGCGCTGGCCCCCACCGTCACTTTCTCGCGGACCAGGCTGTAGGGGCCGTGTTCGCGGGCGGTCTCGATACACACGTAATAGTCTCCCTGCTCGGCCAGCGCGCCCCTGTCGGTCTTGCCGTCCCACTTGACCGCGTAGGTGCCGGGATTGCGGGTGGCGCTGCTGACGGTCCCGAGCAGCTCAGTGTTCTGCCGGGTCCAGCGGCGCAGTTCGGCCAGCCAGCGCGGATTCAGGCGATTTTGCTGTACCCAGACGGTCAGGTTGCGAACGGTGCTGCCCGCCTCGTTCTCGATCCAGACGGCGACGTAGGGGCGTTTGATCCGTCCGCTGGCCTGGGTGGCCACCGTGAAGCTCACGTCCAGCGCCATGCCGGAGGTCCAGGGCTTGCCACTTGCGGCGCTGGCGAGACTGCCCGGAAAGACGCGTGAAAAGGTGAGGGCTGTGCCTGCGGCGGCCAGTTTGCGGAGGAAGGTGCGGCGGGTGTCGGTCATGGCAGAGTCTCCTGAAAGGGAAGATAGAGGGGCAAGGTTGGAGAGGGGCTAAAAATTCAGTAGGCTGGCCCATCTGGAGGCCACAGGCTGCTGAGAAAGCGCTGTCCTTCCCGCGTGACCACCAGGGCCGCGCAGCCGGGCAGGGTATTGACCAGGGCCAGGCCCTCCGCGACGCCAAGCACGCTCAGCGCTGTGGCAAGCGCGTCGGCAGTGGCGCAGTCAGGGGCCGTGACGGTCACGCCAGGAACGTGCTGAACCGGCTGACCACTGCGGGGGTCCATCAGGTGGGAGTGCCACTCCTCGCCCACCTGCACGCCCCGGTGGGCGCTCCCACTGCTGGCAAGTGCGCCGTTCTGGACATGCACGGTGGTCAGCGGCGACGCGTCGTCGCGGGCGCTGAACGGATCGGCCACCGTGACCTCCAGCCCTTGCCCGCCCAGCGTTCGCAAGTCCCCGCCCGCATTGATCAGCACGGCCTGAATGCCAGGAGAGTCCCAGGCCAGCTCGGCCATGCGGTCCACGATCCATCCTTTCGCCAGCGCGTCCAGCCCCAATGGAGACGTGGCATGCAGTGTGGCGGCGCCGTCCGGGTGCAGGGTCCAGGGAACTGCCTGTAAGCGGCCGACCGCCGCTGCCAACTCCCCAGCGTCCGGCCCCTGGCCCTGTGCAGCGGCCGTCTGCCACAGCCTGCCCAGGGCGTCCGCACCGGGATGAAAGGCCCCGCCCGTTTCTACGCGCCACCCCTCGGCCAGGGCCAGTACGGTCTGCAATTCGGGGCTGAGATGAATCCGCTCACCGGGTCGGGTGAGCCAGCGGGACAGTTCGCTGTCCGGATCAAAACGGTTGAACACCGCGCTCAGCCGCTCCAGTTCACCCAGCGCGGCAGCCTCGGCAGCCTCGGCCTGAGCGCGGCTCCGGGCCACCACCTGGATCTCGACCTCCGTGCCCAGCAGCCGCTCGTAGACGCTGTGGAGCCGGTAAGGGGGCCGGATCAGAGAGGTGAGTGACTGAAGCATGGGCAGAGTCTGGAGTGACACGCCGAAGATCCCATGAAGGTCCGGCGCAGCCTTGATGGACCTGGGCTGGCTGGACCCTGGCTTCACTTCTTTTGCAACACGGCGATATAGGCCTTCAGTGCGTCGGCCCCGCGCCCCGTCTTGAAGGGGTTGAACTTGGCAGGGTCAAACTGGCCGCCCTGGGCGTTCTGCCCCCCCGCATTCGCGCTGCCGGCCCCCTGACGGCCGGGACGCTGGCCGCCGCCGATGCCTCCGGGCAGGCCTGGAATCCGCGCGCCCGCCCCGCCCTGACCGCCGGCTGCTCGCTGGCCACGCTGCGCCGCCCGCTGCTGCTCGGCCTTGAGCATCAGGCTGTCCAGCGCCGTGAGCTGTTTGTCGGTCAGAATCTTGTCCTCAATCTGACTCAGGTACTTCTTGGCGTCGTTGGGTTGAATGGCCGCGGCCTTCTGCAAGGCTGTGAAGATGGTCAGCAGGCTCTTGGCTTGGGCCTTGCTCATGGCGGTGGCCTTGTTCTTTTCCAGTTCGGGCAACATCTGCACCGTCTGCGACAGATCATTGACGGGCTGCATCTGAGCGATGCGGGCGCGTTGCTCCGCCGTGGGTTGGCGGTCCTGTCCACCCTGCTGGGCGCTAGCGATGGTGGTGAGGGCAAAAGTGGCGGTCAGGAAGAATGCTTTTCTCATGGTGTTGCTCCTTGGAAGGGGTGTGAAAGACGAAGAATGTTTATAATGGTCAAGCTCACTCGTAGCGCAGGCTGTCCACCGGATCGAGCCGCGCTGCTCGCGCCGCCGGGTAGTAGCCGAAGAAGATGCCCACCAGCGCGCTGAAGATGAAGGCGATAACGATGGGCGTGGCGCTGAACACCGGCGCGATGTCAAAGAAGTTGCCGGCGTAGGCCGCCGCGACGCCCAGCCCCAGGCCGATGATGCCGCCGCCGATGGACAGCAGCGAGGCCTCCACCAGAAACTGCGTCAGAATGTCGCGCGGTTTAGCCCCAAGCGCCTTGCGCACGCCGATTTCGCGGGTGCGCTCGGTGACCGAAACCAGCATGATGTTCATGATGCCGATGCCGCCTACCAGCAGGCTGATGCCGGCGATGGCGCCCACCAGGATGGTCAGCGTGGAGGTGATGGCATTCAGGCTTGCCAGACTGTCGGCTTGGTTCTGCACCTGAAAGTCGAGGTTCTCGGGATCGGTCTGGTCATGGCGCACGCTGAGCAGATCAGTCACGTCGGTCTGCAGCGCGGTCAGATCTTTGGCGTCCGCCGCCGAGATGTACACGTTGCTGACCGTGGGCTGCCCGCCCGCACTGTTGGTGCGCGAGAAACGTTGCAGGTAGGTGCTCAGGGGCACCAGCACCTGGCTGTTGGCGTTGCCGAAGCCGCTGTTGCCCTTGTCGGGCAGCACGCCCACCACGGTAAAGGTCACGCTGCCCAGGCGAATCTTCTGGTTCAGGGCCTCTTCAGGGGCCGCGCCCTCGCCCCACAGGTCCACCAGCACCTGGTGGCCAATCACGGCGGTGCGCTTGCGGCCGTCCACGTCGGCCTGCGTGAAGTAATTGCCCGCCTCGACAGGGCTGTTGCGTACCGTGGCGTAGGCGGGCCAGGTTCCCACCACGCCCGCCTGGGTGTTCAGGCTGCCCAGCTTGGCCTGCACGTTGCTGTTCACACTGGGGGCCACGCCGCTCACGCGGTCTCCAAAGGCGGCGGCCAGCGCCTCGGCGTCCTTGATGGTGATGGTCTGGCGCGGGCCGCCGCGCACCAGGGTGCCGCCCCCGCCGCCGCGCGCACTCTGAACGGTCAGCAGGTTGGTGCCCAGCGCTTCCAGGCGCCCCGTGACGCCCGCCGTGCTGCCCTGCCCGATGGCCGTCAACGCCACCACCGCCGCCACGCCAATGATCACGCCCAGCGCCGTCAGGATGCTGCGCATCGGGGTGCCGATGATCGCCCGCCACGCAATCGTGAAGGCCCCGCCCAGGCCAATGCCGCCGCGCCGCAGGGGAAGAGAGGCAGGCGCCGGGCCCGCAGCATCACGCACCAGATCAGAGGTGGTGGTCATGGGCCGCCCCGTCTGGGCGTCTGCCGCTGATCGGCTTCCACCACGCCGTCACGCACACGGATGACGCGCTCGGCGTACGCCCCGATGTCCGGCTCGTGCGTGACCAGGATGACGGTGGTGCCTTCGGCGTGCAGTTCACCGAACAGGGCCATCACCTCCTCCCCGGTGCGGGTGTCCAGGTTCCCGGTCGGCTCATCGGCCAGCAGCAATCTGGGGTTTCCGGCCAGAGCGCGCGCCACCGCCACCCGCTGTTTTTGCCCGCCGCTGATCTGGCTGGGCAGGTTGCGGGCCTTGTCCCCCAGGCCCACACGGCGCAGCACGTCCAGGGCGCGGTCCCGGCGCTCAGCGGCAGGCACCCCCGCGTAGGTCAGCGGCACCTCCACGTTCTCCAGCAGGTTCAGGCGGGGCAGCAGGTGAAACGCCTGAAACACGAAGCCGATGTCGGTGTTGCGGGCCTCGGCGCGTTCGTTCTCGGACAGGGTGGTTACGTCACGCCCAGCCAGATGGTAGCTGCCCGCGCTGGGGCGGTCCAGCAGCCCGATGATCTGCATCAGCGTGGTCTTGCCGCTGCCTGAAGGTCCCATCAGCGCCACCATCTCACCCTGGGCAATCTGCACGTCCACGCCCTTCAAGGCCTCGAACACCATTTCGCCCTGCTCGTAGACCTTGCGGACGCCGCGCAGATCCACCACAGGTGGAATGCGAGAGGAGACTTCTGGTGGAACGAGGGCCGGGGCCGTCATCGCCCACCGCCAAAGCCGCCGCCAGGAATGCCGCCCCCAGGCACGCCGCCAAAACCGCTGTTGCGGGTGCCGGAACTGCTGCCAGAGGTGCTGCGCGTGGTGCCCGGCACAATCACGTCCTGCCCCGACTCCAGCCCCTCGGTCACGACAGTATTCGTGCCATCGGTGGCCCCGGTCGTGACACGCACGCGTTGCGGCTCCGCGCCCGCTGCCCCGGGAACCTCGACGTAGCTGCGGTTCCGCACGGTCTGGATGGCTCGGCTGGGGATCAGCAGCCCACGTTCCTGGGACTGGATGATCTCGGCCTCGGCGGTCATGCCACTTCTGAGCTGACCGTCCGGGTTGGGCAGCGTCACGGTGGCGGTAAACACGCTGATGCCGCTGGACTGGGTGGCGCCCGGCGACACCCGCACGACCTCGCCCGTGAAGGTCTGGCCGTCGTAGGCGTCGAGCGTCACTTCTGCGGTCTGTCCAGCCTGCACTCCCGCAATCTCGGTCTCATCGATCTGCACGGGCAGATTCAGGGTGGTGTCGTCCAGAATGGTCAGGATGGTGGCCCCGCTGCCCACCACCGTGCCCGCATCGGCGCTGACGGTGCTGACCACGCCGCTGATCGGCGCGTAAAGCTTGAGGCTGGCGCGTGACTGCTGCGCGGTCCCCAGCGCGGCCTGGGCCTGTTGCACGGCGATCTGCGCCCCGCGCAGGGTCTCGGCGTCACTGTTTTGCCCGCTGGTGTTCTGCGTCTGGGCTGCCCCCAGGGACGCGCGGGCGCTGGCCAGCGTCAGCTGCGCCCTGTCCACGCTGGCCTGCGCGGCGTTCAGATCAGCCGTGGACAGCGCTCCGATGGCATGAAGCTGCCGCTGGCCGTCCAGGTTGCGCTGCGCCTCGGCAAGACTCTGCTGGGCCTGCGCGACGCTGTTGCTGGCGCTGCTCACGCTGCTGCCGCGCTGCGCGGCGCTGCTGGTCTGGCCTGCGCGGGTGGCGTCCAGGCTGGCCCGGGCCTTGTCCAGATTCAGTTGCGCGGTCTGAACGCTCTGCTCCACCGCGTCGCTGCTCAGTCGGGTCAGCAGCTGACCCCTGCTGACCCGCTCGCCCACCGGCGGCACACTGCCCACGGTGCCCGCCTGATCGGCCCCCACGGTGCGGGTGGCTGCTGGCTCCAGTGTGCCGGGGCCGCTGACGCTGATGCGGACCTGGCCGCGCTGCACCTGCGCGGTGACCACCGTGGATGCCGGAACAGACGTCCCAGCCTGCGTGCGGGCCAAGTAGATGCCGCCGCCCACGCTGCCCAGCAGCAGCGCGCCCAGCACGAACAGCGGCCAGCGGCGCGGGCGTGCCACCCTGCTGCGCGTGGTGGGAGTAGTAGTGGTCACAGCGCCCCGCCAATTCCAGTCAGGTTCTGCCCGCTGGCCACCGACAGGGCTGCCAACGCCTCCAGCACATTGTCCTGTGCCTGCAGGCGCGAATACTGCGCCTTTTTCAGGGCCAGTTGCGAGCCCTGCAGCTCCACTGCACTGATGGTGCCGCTCTTGAGGCGGGCAGCGTCCTGGGTGTAGGTCCTGTTGGCGGCCGCCTCACGCGCCTGTGCCACGCCCAGCAGTTCGTAACTGTTCTGGGCGGTCTGATACGCGCTGGCCAGCGTCTGGGTGGCATTCTTCGCGGCGCTGTCCACGCTGCGCTGCGCATTGGAGAGGGCGGTGCGGGCGTCCTGAAGCGTGCGGGCCGGGGTGAAGTCGTTGTCGGCCAGCTTCACGTTCAGTTGCGCGGCGGCCAGATCATTGCTGGCGGACACCTGCGACGCCAGCGTGCCCAGTCCGGCCTGCAACTTGCTCAGGGACGTGCTGAGCTTGGGCACATTGGCCACGCCTGCGGCCCGTACCCCGCTGCCCAGGCCAGTCAGGGTGGACAGCCGCGCACTGGCGAGGGTCACCTGGGCCTTGGCGTCCGCCAGATTCTGCTGGCTGCCCGACAGCGTGTTCTGGGCATTGGTCACGTCCAGTGCGGTGGCGTTGCCAATGCCCTGCTTGACCTGCGCCACCTGCACGGCCTTGCTGTCCACCGAGACCTGCAGCGTCTGGAGCGCCACGTTCTCCTGCGCCTCCAGCAGCCCCGTGTAGGCCGTGACGGTGCTTTGCAGGGTGTTCATGCGTGCCCCGCGCAGGGCAGCCTGGGCCAGCGACTCGCCGCCGGAAGCGCCCTGTTTTGCGGCCACCAGCGCGCTGGGATCGGCCTGGGCGGCGCGGTTGGCCGCCTGCGCCTTGTCCAGATTGGCCTGTGCGGTCTTCACGTCGGCGTTGTTGGTCAGTGCGGCGGTGACGGCGGCGCCGGCCCCCACGCTGGCCGTGGTCTGGGCCACGGCTGCGGGCAACAGGAACAGGGAGGCGGTCAGGAGCAGATGTTGACGGTTCATTGCGGGCCTCCAGCGGCGTTTTGAAGTTGAAGAAGGGTGGTCTGGGCTGAGATGCGGGCGGCCAGCAGGTCCCGCTGAGACTGGGCAAGATCGAGGTCGGCGGCGTTCACGTCGTCCGCGGTGCCCGTTCCGGCCTGGAGCCGGGTCTGGGCTGTCTCCAGGGCCAGTTGCGCCACCTGCAGGGCAGTCATGCGGGTCTGGACGGTGATCAGGCTGGTCTGCAATGTGCTGTACCGCGTCCGCACATCCAGCTCGGCGTTCTGCTGCGCGACCTGAAGCGAGAGCCGCGCCTGCGTGACGCTGGCATCGGCGGCGGACAGTTGCGCCCTCTGGACAGGTGAATACACCACGTAACTGCCGGCGACGCTGGCGCTCAGGCGGTTGGCGCTGGCAGACGCGTTGTTGCCCAGCGGCAGGCTGTACCCCGCGCTGAGGGTGCCCTGTTGCAGGTTCAGCGCCGTGGTTAACCCGCCGCTGCCACTGGGGCCGTACCGCACGCTGGCCGTCAGGTCAGGCAGGGTGGCCTCGCGCTGCTGTGCGGCCAGCTCCTCCTGCGCGGCGCTCAGGGTGTTCTGCGCCTGAATGACTTCTGAACGTAGCGCTCTGGCCTGCGCCACCAAGACCGCCACATCCGGCAGGGTCACGGTGTCGGGCGGCTGGCTGCTGAAGGCCACGTCTCCGACGGAGCTGCCCAGCACTGCCTCCAGTCCCCGCCGCGCCGCATCCAGACTGGCGACAACCTGAAGCGCCGTTCCCTCCGCACTCTGGACGGCGGCCTGGGCGCTCAACACGTTCCCGGCGGTGGCGTTGCCGCTGGCCTGCCGGCTCTGCGTCACTGCCAGTTGACGCTGACGCAGGGCCAGCGTGCGGGCCGCAATCTCCACGTCCTGCGTCGCCAGCACCGCCGCGAAGTACTGCTGCGCCACGTTCAGCCGCGCCGAGTTCTGGGCGTCGGCAAGTCTGGCCTGGGCCAGTGCCAGACCACGCACGGCGCTGTTCAGGCCGCTCTGATTGCTGGACCACGGCAAGAGGCCCAGGCTGACGTTCACGCCCGCCGCGCCGCTCAGGCTGCTGGTGGTGGCCCCGCCGTCCGGCGCGGTGCCAGCGCCGGTGTACCCGGCGTTGCCGTTCACGCTGATGGTCAACCCCAGCGCCGTGCGGGCCGCATTCAGACTGGTCTGCGCGGTTTGCGCGCTGAGCCGCGCGGCCGTGACGCTGGGGGCCGCGTCCAGCCGTGAGAGGGCGTCGTCCAGCGTCAGTGGGGAAGCGGTCTGTGCCGGGGCCGCGCTGCACAGGGCCAGCGTCAGGGAAACCAGTGTCGGTGAGAGCAGACGCCAGGGGGGCAGCCTTGAAATTCCAGGGGCGTTCATGCGCCGCAGTGTGCCCGGCTGCAGCGAAGACTCCGCGCAGGCATTTCGAAGATTTGTCGAAGACGCTTGAAGGGCCGCTGGGACGCATCCGAAGGTTGCGGCAGGGGCCTGGCACCCTTCAGCGGCCTTCGCGCACTCTTCACGCAGCGGGACTACTGTAAACGGTATGAACGGGACACACATACCACAACGCGTGGAAGCAGGGCGGCACGTCCGGCTGCGTCCTGCCCTTCTCTCTTCTGGGGACTGCCCATGAGCGCCCTGATCCTGATTGTGGAGGACGAACCGCAACTGGCCGAGATTCTGGAAGCCTACGCCCGGCAGGAAGGCTACCGCACCGAGCGTGCCGGGGACGGCCTGAGTGCCCTGAGCGCCTTTCGTGCCGCCAGCCCGGACCTGATCCTGCTGGACGTGATGCTGCCGGGCAAGAGCGGACTGGACGTCCTGAAGACCGTGCGGGCAGACGGCACGACGCCGGTGATTCTGGTCACGGCCCGCGCCGAGGAAACCGATCAGATCGTGGGCCTGGAACTGGGGGCAGACGACTACGTGGTTAAGCCGTTTCGGCCCCGGGAGGTGATGGCCCGCGTCAAGGCTGTCCTGCGCCGCGCCACGGCGGCCCTGGACGACGCCGAAAAACCCCTGCGCGTCGGCCCGCTGGAGGTGGACCCCCGCGCCGTGATCGCCCGCGTGAACGGACAGGCGTTGACGTTGACCCCCGCTGAATTCCGGCTGCTCTCGCATCTGGCCGAGTCGCCGGGCCGGGCCTTTAGCCGCGAGGAACTGCTCTCGGCCGCCCTGCCCGACTCTGAGGCGCTGGAGCGGGTGGTGGACGCGCACCTGGCTGGCGTGCGCCGCAAGCTGGATTCGGCCGGCGCGGCGGGCCTGCTGCGCACCGTGCGCGGCGTGGGCTACCGGCTGGAGGCAGGCGGTTGAACCGAACGCCGGCGCCACGCGGGCGGCGCGGTCCCTCGTTGGCCCTGACGCTGCTGCTGGCCATGCTGTCGGTGGTGGTGCTGTCGGTGGGCAGCACCTACGTGTTTTCCAACCTGGCGGTGCAGGGCGAATTCCGCCGCCTGCCACCCGATGTCCGGAAGTACCTGCGCGCCCAGCAGGAGGCTCAGCGCCGGGGCGAGGTGATCGTGACGGCGCCAATACCGCAGATTCGCACCGGCACGCCCGCCGACCCGTACCTGCCGCCCGGCCGCAGCAGCCCGGACGTGAACGGCGTGGTGCGCGGTCCGGACGGCGCGGACACCGTGATAGAGGCCGGGGCCAGGATCCGGAGTCAGAACGACGGCGGCGGACCGCCCCGGGGGTTCACGCCCCGCAGCCAGGATTTTTTGAAGAATATTCAGCGCAACCTGCTGCAGGTGGGGCTGCTGGCGGCGGCGGCCTCGGCGCTGCTCGCCTTTTTCCTCTCGCGCCGGCTGGTCCGGCCCATCCTGGCGGTCTCGGCGGCGGCGGCGGGCATGGCCCGGGGAGACCTGAGCATCCGTGCCCCGGTGCTGAGCGGCGAGCGTGAACTGGCCGACCTGGCCGATAACTTCAACGCGATGGCCGACAACCTCCAGACGCTGGAAACTGAGCGGCGGCAGGCGGTGGCCGATATTGCCCATGAGCTGCGGACGCCGCTGGCGATTATGCAGGCGCGGCTGGACGCTCTGGAAGACGGGGTGTACACCCTGAATCCCGATCAGGTGGCGCTGCTGAGCGAGCAGACCCAGCAACTCACGCGGCTGGTGGATGACCTGCGGACCCTCACCCTGGCCGAGGCGGGGCGCCTGAGCCTGCGGCCTGAGGCGCTCGACCTGGGCCGGCTGACCGCCGCCGTGGTCCGTGACCTGCATGACCGGGCCGGGGCGCGCGGCGTCACCCTGCATCTGGACATGCCCGCGTCCATTCCGCTGCACGCTGACGCCGGGCGGGTGCGTCAGATTGCGGTGAATCTGCTGGAAAACGCGCTGCAACATGCCAGCCACCGCGTTCAGGTCACGGTCACCCGTGAAGGCGCGACGGCGCTGCTGCACGTGGACGACGATGGCCCCGGCATTCCCGAGACCAGCCGCGAGGCGGTGTTCACGCGCTTTATGCGGCTGGACAGCAGCCGCACACGCGGCACCGGGGGCAGCGGGCTCGGCCTGGCCATCGTGCAGGAGCTGGCGCATGCCCACGGCGGCGCGGCAACAGCCGGGCAAGGGCCACTGGGCGGCGCGCGGTTCACGGTGCGGTTTCCAGCCGGCTAGCCCACAGGTTGTCGTTTTCTGAAGGTCCATGGCTGGGCACCCGGGACACCGGTCTGGCCTGATGGATTCTTTGCATGTGTCAGGCATCCAGGGACTCGGGAGCGGGTGCTCCTGTTCGTGACCCTGACCGCTGGCAGGTCCGGTGCAGCCTGACCGGCCATCCCGGCAGGCCAGGTCGTTCCGGATATAGAGAAACACACCCGAAAGATAAGGTTCAGTCACCCCGGGGAGGACGCCGGGGCGGCCAAAGTCGCTACCTTACCTTCATGCCTGTCCTGTCCCACCAAGCCGCTGCTGGAAGCGCGCCTCTGAGCCAACGTCTGCAGGCCGTCACCGAGGCGCTTGCAGCCACCCACCATCAGAGCGACGTGCTCGGGATTGTCCTGATTCCCGCTTTGCACGCCTTGCAGGCCAGCGCCGGCGCGGTGCTGCTGGCCGACTCCGCCAGCGTGGGCCTGGAACTGGCTGCCGCGCAGGGCTACCCATCAGACGCCCAGAACCCCTGGCGCGAGGGTGGGCTGCTGAACGGGGCTGGCCCGGCCGGGGACGCCCTGCAGCGGCACGAACCGCTGTTCTTTGAACACCCGGGCGCTCTGCTGCAGGCGTACCCAGAATGGGCTGGCCGCACCGAAGGGGTGACGGCAGGTGCGACGGCGGTGCTGCCGATGGTTCTTGATCACCGACCCCTCGGCGCGCTGATTGTGGAGTTCAATGAACCCCATCACTTCACCGAGGCGGAGATTCCCTTTCTCCGCACCCTGGCGGCCCAGTGCGCGGTGGCCCTTGGACGCGCCGAGCTCAACAAGACGCTGGAAGCGCGGGTGGCGGCCCGCACCATTGAACTGGAGGGGGAACGTGCCGCCCTGGACGCCTTCGTTGCCTACAAGGAGGCCGTGGGCAGCGAGAGCGACGTGCTGACGCTGGTCCGGCAGGCTGTCCAGGTGGTGCATGCGAACCTGCTTCATGTCAGCGTCGCGTACTACGAGTTGGAAGACGGTTTGTGGAAGGCGCGGGTCTGGTCTGAAGACGTGTCACCCGAGGTTGCTGCGGAAATCCAGGCGGGCGTTCCAGCAGACGCCCCCGACTTCAGTCAGGCGGCCCACTCCCGCGCCGCCGTCTTCGTGGACGGGTGGGAGGCAGAGGTCAACGGTCTGCCCAGCACCACGGCGTACGGCGCAGTCGCGCTTTTGCCGCTGGTCGTGAACGGCCAGACGCGCAGTCTCTTCGCCGTGGGCACGCGTGAGGCCCATGCCTGGGTCGAGCGCGAGAAGGCCCTGGTGCGCGCCGTGGCGCGTGGGCTGAGCATCACACTCGAGCGCACAGAGATCACGCGTCAATTGCAGACCCAGAATGCTGAACTGGACGCCCGTGCCCAGGCGCTGCAGGCCTTTGCACAGTTGACCCAGGACATGGCCACGCAGAGTGATCCCTATCAGTTTGTCCGGCGGGCGCAGGAGGTGATGCTTTCCCTGCTGACGCCCGGCTACGCGCTGTATTACGAGCGCGACGGCCAGCACTGGCGCAACCGGGTCCAGGTCGGTCAGGTGGGCCACGCTGATCTGCAGGCCTTTATTGATGCGGGGCCGCTGGTGGGGGCCACCCCCACCGTGGACGTGCCCTGGACCACCCAGCGGCCGCATTACCAGGATGACTACGTGCGCGGCAGCGACACTCCCGCGGAGATGGTGCAGCACGTCACCACCGCCGCGTCCTTGCCCGTGTTCCGGCGCGGCGCCGTCGTGGGCGTTCTGGTTGCCGTGCTGTTTGATGCCCGGCGCTGGACATCCACCGACCAGGTTGTGCTGGAAACGGTGGTGGGAAGCCTGAGCCTGGCACTTGAGCGGGCCGAGCAGGCAGGTGAGCTGCAGCAGCGCACCCGTGAGCTTGAGCGCAGCAACGCCGAACTCGAGCAGTTCGCCCACGTCGCCTCACACGACCTGCAAGTTCCAATCCGGGCGGTCACGAGCTTCGCGGGAATCATCAAGCGCCGGTATCAGGCCGAGCTGGATACTCGGGGTCAGCTGTACCTTCAGCAGATCATCGACAACGGGGAACACATGAAGCGCCTGGTCGATGATCTGCTCACCCTCTCCAGCGTCGGCACCAGGCAGCGTGAACATCAGCAGGTGCAGGTGGAAACGGTGGTTGACGCCGTCGTGTCGCGTCTGCAGGTGGAAAACCTCGAGGCCCGGATCACCCGGACGGCACTCCCGGCAGTGCAGGCGGACCCCCAGCAACTGGACCAGTTGTTTCAGAACCTGATTTCCAACGCCCTGAAGTACCGCCGCGATGAGGTCATCCCGCAGGTGCGGGTTTCTGCCGGGCGGGACGGTCCGATGTGGCGTTTCGCGGTGGCCGACAACGGGATCGGCATCGAGGCCGCGTACTTTGAACGGATCTTCGAGATTTTTCAGCGGCTGCATGGACGGGAAACATTCGAGGGGACCGGGATTGGGCTGGCCGTGTGCAAGAAGATCGTGGAGCGGCATGGTGGGCATCTGTGGTTGGAAAGCACGCCAGGCCAGGGAACCACCTTCTTCTTCACCATTCCCATGGGGGAACACGGCCGTACCTGACCGTGCAGGGACTGGACGTTCCGCAGTCGCGCTGTAAGCCACCCGTACCTGGGGCGCCGGGCTGCGCCGCCTGGAGAATCTGCCCTACACTGAGGTTGTGAAGAACAGCGGGACTGGCCTGCTGCGGACACGCCTGCCTGCGGCCTCAACCGTGCCGGCTGAACCAATCGCCCCTGTGGTGGGGCTACGCCGACACGCGTCTCAGGCGTGCCCGAGCCACGGGCGACAACACCCCCATCTTCGGCTTGAGGTCACGGGCGGCCGCCGGGACCGCCGACGCCCGGGGACGACCTGACTGTTGGTGACACACTGGCCAGGTTCGCCCCTACCTTCCGGGCCTATTGAATCTTCCTGCCTGCGGCTGCTGGGACCATCACGGCTCAGCGCGGGTGGACTGTGGCTGGGCGAGGGCCGCTGGCGTGATGGCCGTCTTCCTGGTGAGCTGGTCCCAGCGCCGCACCTGGCCTGTCCCGGGGGCCGCCGCCCCACCGACGGCGATGAAGGCGTCTCCGTTCTGGTTGAAGGCCAAGCCCGTGGGGGTATCCAGTCCGCCCAGCACGGTCTCCTTGACGCCCCCCGCCTTGATGCGGACCACCGAGCCGGTCCCCGGCGTCGGGCCCTGTTCTCCAAACTGGCCGAGCTGAACTGCATACAGGTTGCCGTCTGGCCCGGTCTTGAGGTCCGTGGTCATGCTCAGGCCGGTGGCGTAGTCGGTCTTGCTCCCGTCGCTGGCCACCCGCACCACCTTGCTTGAACCCGGGGTGAAGGGAAACCCGGGAAGCAGCGACACATACGCCGCCCCGTCGTTCAGGAACGCGATTCCCGTCGGGACCGCCTGGGAGCTCGGAGGGATTCCGGGACCGGGATTTGCGTTGGGAAGGTTGTCGAAGACAGCGGCCAGCGTGACCGCGCCGGTGGCCGGGTCTACCCGCAACAGGTCATTGCCGCCCGCATCGGTGACCCAGAGCTTGCCGTCCGGTCCGGCGGCGAGTCCATAGGGATGCGAGTCCGCGCCCTGTTTGTCCGGGTCATTGCCCTGCTCATATGCCCAGAGATTGGCCACTTCGGTGGTGGTGGTTCCGTCGAGCCGCAGGAGAGAGGCAGTTTTCGGCAGACGCGCGATGCTGGAGTCGGCCCCCCAGTGCCCGGTGGTGACATACAGCGTGCCGCTGAGCTCGACCACCCGGCTGGCCCCTTCAGCGCCCTCGGCACCGACCACAGATGTCAGCGTGGCCACATTGGTGGTGACGCCGCTGGGGCTTACCCTCACGAGGCGGGCAGTCTCGCCGTACCTGTTGATCGTCGGTTCGGTGCTGCCGGGCCCACCGGGCGAGGTGAAGGTTCCGGACCCACCCACTCCGGAGTCGGTGATCCAGAGTGTTCCGTCTGCCGTCACGTAGACGCCCTGCGGACCATTCAGTCCCTGGGCCAGCACGGTGCCCTGATGGACCACCGGGGGAGAAACCAGGTTACAGCCTGACAGGAGCGCCGTCACGGCAACGACGCACAGCGGGGCGACCTGTCGTGTTGGGGGATAAGCCATGCTGTCCTCCTTGTGCCTTGAAAGGTCAAGAACGAAAGTGCATCCGACGGGTCCGGAAGCTCACCTGAATGGCGGTTCCGAATGCGTGTGACGACGCTCCACTCCCCCAGGTTATGGAGGGCGCGAGACGGTGGGATGTCCCGCATCCGCAGTGGTGGAGGAGCCAGAGCTTGGCAATAGGCACACCTCACTTTTCGCCGAGCAGAGGGGCTCGGCTCTGAAAAAAGCATATACCCGACGGTATTTTGGAGGCAAGCATCTGAAACAAAGGTCAACTCAGGGTTTTCACCAGACCGCCTTGTCTTGACGCCGTCCTGGACAGCACCTGCCCGAACCTGCAACCGGTTGTGAACCGGCACACCAGATAGGGGTGGTTCCGGGGTGTGACAACGCCACAACCCGCCGGAATTCGTCAGACGACTCCACCCGCGCTTTCAACGCCTGAGGCAATGGCGGCCCGCGCATCAAGCCGGAGCAGTCCCGCCTGCTGCACACGCACCTCGCCCCTTGATCGGCGATGGTGATGCGGCTACACCGTCAGGCCGTGCTGGGCGGTACACGCACCATGGATGGGCCTGTCACATCCGCCGCAACGGAGACGGGCCGCCCCTCCGCGGCCCCCTGCTGTTCAAAGCGCGATGAAGCGCAGGTCAAGCGCGGGCAGGTCTTCCAGAAAACTGCGCAGCAACGCCACCGCGCGTTCCAGGTCGCGCTGATCAAGCACCTCGACGGCGCTGTGGGTGTAGCGGTTGACCACCGAGACCGCCCCCGTGGGAACGCCGCTTCCGGCGTACTGCAGCGCCCCCGCGTCGGTGCCGATGCCGCGCAGCAGCTCGTGTTGCACCGGGATGTCGCTGCGCTGCGCGGCGGCCAGCAGACCCCGGCGCACCGCCGGGTGGGCCAGCAGCGAGTTGTCCATCACCTTGACCGTCGGCCCGGCCCCCAGGCGCAGCCGTCCGGCTCCGGTCTCCGGCGTATCGTCTCCCGCCGTCATGTCCAGCGCGAGGGCCACATCGGTCTGGATGGTGCGGGCCAGGGCGCTTACCCCACGCAGGCCCACCTCTTCCTGCACCGAGAACACGGCGATCACGTTCACCGGTGGGGCCTCTGCGGCGTAGCCCTCCAGCAGGGCCAGCAGCGCGGCGCAACCGGCCCGGTCGTCCAGGGCGTGGGCGGTCAGTCGGCCGCTGCCCGCTCCAAGCTCACTCAGCTCGCCGACAAAGCCGGCAGGATCACCCACCACCACGCCCATGGCCCCGGCCTGCTGCGCCGAGGACGCCCCGATGTCCACGTACAGGGCGTGGGCAGGGGTCACGCTGCTGCGGTCGGCGTCCGTGAGCAGATGCGCACTCTTGGTGCCGATCACCCCCAGGATTCGTCCGCGCTCGGTGCGAATCCACACGCGCTGTGCGGGCAAAATACGGTCATCCAGCCCCCCCACCTTTTCCAGGCGCAGAAAGCCGTCGCGCTCGATCTGGGCGATCCGGAACCCGATCTCGTCCATGTGGGCCGAGATCAGGCAGGTGCGTGCCCCGTCCTGGCCAGCATTCTTGATGGCGATGACGTTGCCGAAGGCGTCGACCCGCAGCGAGTCGCTCAGGGGACGGGCCGCCTCCACGACGCGGGCTACCACGTCCTCTTCAGAGCCGCTGGGGCCGGTCACTTCAACCAGATGACGCAGGTAGCGCAGGACGGGCGAAGAAAGGTCAGGTGAGGTCATGAAGGAGACTCCTGTGCTGATGCCTGCGGCCGGAAAGCGGCGCGGGGAGAAAGAGGACGGTGCGGGGCTGGACGTGGCGGAAGTCCCTGTTCTAACGCCGAAAGACACGTTCAGGCAAGGGGCCTCGTCCGTGAAGTGTGGGCGGCGGACAATCCGGCGTATGGGCGGGGAGGCGCAGGCGCCGCACGGTGCGGTCTCGCCTCACCTGAGTCAACGGCCTCTTGTGTTCCCGGCCGCCGCCCTGACCCTGCATGCAGATGGTTCCCGCCGTCGTGCGTGCACGGCGAACGCCCTGGATTCTGAAACGGACGTCGGCACTTTCCTCGGGAGGGACCGCCGCGTGAAGCGTGCGGTTTACTGGGCGTAGTTGAACGTGGAGGTGCAGCCCCCATCCACGGTGACGATGGATCCCGTCATGAAGGAACTCGCGTCGGAGGCCAGAAACACCACCACGCGGGCCACCTCGTCCACGTGGGCCTGCCGGCCCAGGGGCTGACGGGCCGCATTGCCCTCTCGCCGGGCCAGCGCCGCCGCAGCCTGTTGGGGCGGCAGCCGGCCCCGCTGGCCGCCCATGTCGGTGTCGACGTAACCCGGGCACACGGCGTTTACACGGACGCCGCTGGGGCCGTAATCCACGGCGAGTTGCCGGGTCAGGTTGACCACCCCACCTTTGGACGCGCAGTACGCAGGTGCCTGGGGTGCGCCGATCAGGCCGTAGGTGGAAGCGACGTTGACCATGACGCCCCGGCGGTCCATCAGGTGGGGCAGAGCGTACCGGGCGCACAGGAAGGGACCGCGCAGATTCACCGCAATCACGCGGTCCCAGGCCTCCACCTCCATCTCGTGCAGGCGCTGAGCGCCGCCCGAAACGCCGGCATTGTTGATCAGGATGTCCAGATGACCGAAGGCGGCCACCGTCTGCGCCAGGAGGGCGCGGACCTGTTCGGGTTCCGAGACATCGCAGGCGATGAACCGGGCCGTTCCTCCCTCGGCGCGGATGGCGCTGGCCGCGTCTTCGCCCGCACCCACCTCAATGTCGGCGACAACCACCTGCGCGCCGGCCGCTGCAAGCGCGTGGGCCGTGGCCCGTCCGATGCCACCCGACGCCCCGGTGACTAGGGCCACGCGGCCGTCCACCGGCCCT
The DNA here is from genome assembly GCF_014647055.1 of Deinococcus aerolatus. Classification (NCBI taxonomy): domain Bacteria; kingdom Thermotogati; phylum Deinococcota; class Deinococci; order Deinococcales; family Deinococcaceae; genus Deinococcus; species Deinococcus aerolatus. The sequence goes on from NZ_BMOL01000012.1 coordinate 118,065, forward strand.
GCTGTTGTGCGGCTGTCTGCGGAGTCAATCGCGGGTTCAGGGGTCATAGGGCACGACTGTAGCGCTCCCCGACCGTGCGGGAGCAGGTGGGGCCGGCAGAGGCCCCGCGGCAAGCCCTTCAGAGCATCAGAGGCCAGCGCTGGCCTCTCTGCACGAATTTATTGCTCCTTGGGGTCGCCGCTTTCGGAATCCCTGTGGGCTGGGCGCCCCAGGGCGTCGGCGCCCGGCCCGGTTGCGTCCTGCGGCGTGTCTGCCAGGCGGCGCAGGTGAACCCGGGTGATCTTCAGACCCTCGGTGGCCTCGGCGCTGAGTTCGTAGCCCTGAACGTGAATGACGGTGCCGGGCGGCGGAACGGTGCCGTGGGCATTGAGCAGCAGGCCCGCGACGGTGGTGGCCTCGCTGCTGTGCAACTCCAGGCCGTGGTCCTCGCGCAGTTCGCTGAGGGTGACCTCGCCGTTCAGATGAAAGGTGCCGTCCGGGGCCACGGCGGTCCAGGCGTCTTCCGTCTCCGGGCCGGAATCCATCACGTCCTCAATCAGATCGTCCAGGGTCACGAACCCCAGCAGGCCGCCGAATTCATCCACCACCAGCGCTGCGTGGCCGCGCCCGTGCTTGAACAGGATCATCAGGTCCTCGGCGGGGGCACTGGCCGCCACGCTGGACAGCGGGCGCATCAGCCCGGCCAGCGCCAGTGGGCGGCCCTGCGTCCGCGCCCGGATGAAGTCCTTGATGTGCAGTACGCCCACCACGTTGTCCAGATCGCCGTCAAAAACCGGGTAACGACTGCGCGGTGACCCGGCCAGGCGGCCCAGCACCTCCTCGGGAGTGGCCGACAGCGGCAGCATCTCCAGACTGCGGCGGGGAGTCATCAGTTCCTCTGCGGTCCGCTCTTCCAGGGCAAAGATGTTCTGGATCAGGTCGCGCTGCTGTTCGCCAAGCTGCCCGCCCTCGGCGCTTTCCTCGGTGACGATGCTCAATTCCTTGCTGGTGTACAGCAGCGCCCCCTCGCCGGGTTCGCGGATTCGCAGCAGGCGCATCAGGCCCAGCGCCAGCGCCGTCAGCAGGGAGATCAGGGGCCGGAACACCACGCCGAACACCCGCATCAGCGGATGCACCCGCACGCTCAGCGCCTCCGGGGTCTGCAGCGCCAGGGCCTTGGGAATCATCTCGCCGAACACCACGTGCATGAACGTGATCAGGCTCAGGGCAATGACAAAACCCGCCGTGTGTGCCGCGGCGTAGGACAGCCCCCAGGTCTCGAAGGGGCCGTAGAGCCACGCCGCGATGGCCGGTTCGCCGTACATCCCCAGCCCCACCGAGGCCAGCGTGATGCCCAGCTGCGCCACGGCGATGTAGCGGTCCTTGCCGGTGACCTGTCCGGTCAGGTCATACAGCCCTCTGGCCGCGGCGCTGCCCTGCTCGGCCATCGCCTGCAGGCGGCTGCGGCGGGAGGCCACCAGCGCGAACTCGGCAGCGACGAACACCCCGTTCAGCAGCACCAGCACCACGATGATAACGACAGGCGTCAGGTAGGCCAGCATCAGCGGTCTGCCTCCCGCTGGCCTTCATCCTCATTGTGGGGCGCCGTGAAGCTCACCCGCTGCACGGTGCGGCGGTACATGGTCTCGACGTGCAGGACCGTGGTCCCGAAGGTCAGCTGGTCGCCCACGACCGGCAGGCGGCCCAGACCCTGCCACAACAACCCGCCGATGGTGTCGACCTCGTCGGTGGGCAGGTGCAGTCCGAAGCGGCCATTCAGGGTGTCCACCAGCACGTCGCCGCGCACGCTGACCTGCCTGCCCTGAACGGTCACGGGATCGTCTTCCTGATCAAACTCGTCTTGCAGCTCACCGAAGATCTCTTCAAGCGTGTCTTCCAGCGTCAGAAAGCCCGCCACATTGCCGTACTCGTCAACCACGACGGCGCTGTGGCGTCCTTTCTCGCGCAGGCGCAGCCACAGGCGCGGCACGCTCAGGCCCTCGGCCACGATTAGGGGCGGCACCATCACGTCCGACACCGGGGCGTCGGGGCGGGTCTCGGCGGCCAGAAACAGCGGCCGCAGGTGCACGATGCCCACCACGTCGTCCAGGCGTTCGCCGGTCACTGGGAAGCGCGTGTAGGGTGTGTCGGCCAGCCGGTTCAGGGCTTCTCGCACGCTCAGTGCGGCCGGAACGCTGATCAGGCGCACGCGGGGTGTCATGATCTCGCGGGCCACGCGGGTCTCCACGCCCAGCACGCCCGAGACCATGTCGCGCTCGGCAGCGTCGATCAGGCCGCCGCGCGCGCTCTGGCGGTACAGGTCTTCGAGTTCCTCCGGGGAGTGAACGTGGGCGTGAGAGTGGTCCGTGTTCAGGCCCCAGGCCCGCATCGCCGCAAAGGCCGCCCCGTTGAATATGGCGATCAGCGGACGGAACAGCAGCAGGCTGAGTTGCAGCGGCCGCAACGTGGCCACCGCCAGGCGTTCTGGATAGCGCAGCGCCACTGTTTTGGGCAGTAGCTCGCCCAGCACCACCTGCAAGACGGTGATGAACACCAGAACGATCACGGTGGCCGCCACCGGCCCGCCCACGTTGCCCAGCACCGGCAGCAGCAACGGTGTGAGCCGGGCCTGTCCGAACGCCCCGGCCACCAGACTGCTGAGGGTAATGCCGATCTGGCACGCGGCCACGTAGGTGTCCAGCCGTTTCGGGTCACTCAGGATAACCATCAGGGCGGCGGCGGCGCGGTTGCCGCCCTCGGCAGCGGCCTGCACCCGCGAGCGGCGGGAGCCCACCGTGGCGAATTCGGCGGCCACGTACAGGGCGTTGAAGCCCACCATAATCAGAATCACGGTCAGTGTCAGCACGACACTCATGCGGCTCTGCTTCTGCTGCCGCGCGGAACGGCGGTGCCGTCACAGGAGGCAGAACCGAAGTCCAGTTCAGTGGGAAGCATATCGGTGGAGCATAACGCAAGCGGCGGAAGGCAAGTGCACCCGGCTGTCTGAGTGCGGCTCTGGAGCCCGGGCGACACGGGCCCAGGGCAGCGCAGCAGTTGAACAGGTTCGGTCATCCGGTGGAGGCAGGCCGACGCCTGTCGGGGCGTGGAGACTGGGCGGGACCAGGGGTTCCGAAACTTGCGGCGGCCAGCGCTCCGGAGGACAGGCGCTGGGCCTTGGCCAGCTCGTTACAGCACAGCAGAGTGCTGCGTGTGCAGTCCGCTCCACAGCGTCCATGCGGTGTGCCAGCGGCACCTCAGCGCTGTAGGGCCGCGGCCAGCACACCCCTGGACGTCAGCGTCCCCACCTGCTCAATGTTAACACCGTCCCGTCCGAAGCACCGCGCCTGGTTCTGCGGCAGGGTCAGGAAATCCACCGTCACCAGCGTGTAGGTTCGCCCGGCTTCCGGCCTGATTTCGTTGGCGTACACGAAATCGCCCGTCCGGTCCTCGAAGCGCGTCGCGCGGTTCTGGTTGGCCAGTGTCATGACCCCGGTCAGGGTGGTGGGCTTTGACCTCGCGGATGCGGGTCAGTAGCCGTGGCAGGCGGTCCTAGGCCGAGTGCAGGTCCGCCAGGTTGAGCAACATCAAGTTCGGTGCCCCGGCCACTGGGCACGGGCCGCCTGGATCACCGGACCGGTGACGGGGGTCATCGGCCGACCATAGGTCGGCGGGGTCAACAGGCAGATCTGGGACCGAACCTGCGCTGCCCCCCCCACCGCTGCCCCCCCCACCGCTGCCCCCCCAGCGCTGCGCACCGGCCGTCCACGCCGCAGCCCCGTGCCCCTTCCATTTCCGCACCAAGTGTTATAGCTTCTTAGAACACATCAACGGGTGTTCTTACCCAGCACCGGAGGTCTTCCTATGAATACGAAGAGACTGTCCCGCATTTCCCTTGCCGTCGCCGCTGCCCTGACCGTGGGTCAGGCTTTTGCCGCCACCCGTGGGGGCCAGCTGACGTTCGGCCGTTACGCGGACTCGCTGTTCCTGGACCCGGTGCTCAACGACGCCAACCTCGACATCTGGATCCTAACCAACCTGTACGACACCCTGCTTCAGCCCACCAACGACGGCAAGGGCGTACAGATGGGCCTGGCCAGCAGCTACACCACCGGTAAGGACGGCAAGAGCATGGTGCTGACCCTGCGTCCGGGCCTGAAATTCGCCGACGGCAGCGCCCTGAGCGCCAGCGACGTGAAGTGGTCTCTGGACCGCGCCCGCAACCCCGAGGCCGGGGCCTGGAACAGCTCGCTGGCCAGCATCAATTCCATTGCGGTCAGCGGCAACAAGGTCACGCTGAACCTCAAGCGGCCGGACCCCACGTTGCCCGCCGCGCTGGCCACCTTCAATGCCGCGATTATGCCCCAGAAGCTGTTTACTGCCGCTCCCGGCAAGAACGACGCCGAGAAGGCCAAGGCCTTTGCCGAGAAGCCCATCGGCTCTGGCCCCTTCATCCTGAGCGAGTGGAAACGCGGCTCGTACATGGTGATGAAGCGCAACCCGTACTACTGGAAGAAGGGCGACGACGGCAAGGCGCTGCCCTACCTGGACAGTGTGCGCTTCGAGATCATCCCCGACGACAACACCCGCATCCTGAAATTGCAGGCCGGGGAACTGCAGATCGCGGAGTTCATCCCGATGAGCCGCGTGGCTGAACTGAAGGCCGATTCCAGGATCAACATGACGCTGTTTCCGTCCACCAAGGTCAGCAGCATCCTGATGAACAACCGGCCCAAGTTGAACGACGGCACCGAGAATCCGCTGAGCGACGTCAACGTGCGCCAGGCACTGAACTACGCGGCCAACAAAGACGCACTGATTCAGGTGGTGACCTACGGCAACGGCAAACTGATGAAGTCGTACATGTCGTCCACCACGCCGCTGTTCGACGCCAATCAGCCCGGCTTCCCCTACGATCTGGCCAAGGCCAAGTCGCTGATGGCGGCCAGCAAGTACAAGAACGGCTTTGAACTGACCGTGCTGGCCACCAGCGGCAGCGCCGATGATCTGGCGCTGCTGACGGCCCTGCAGCAGATGTGGGGCGCCATCGGCGTCAAGCTCAAGATCGAGCAGCTCGACGCCGCCACCAAGACGGCCCGCTACCGCGCCAACGATTTCCAGATGCGGACGGCGGCCTGGACCAACGACATCAACGATCCCAGCCAGATCACCAGCTACTACACGCTGTTCGACAACATCGAGTCGGTCCACACCGGCTTCAAGAGTGCCGAAGTTGACCGGCTGTTTGCCCAGAGCCAGCAGGAGCTGAATGTGGCCAAGCGCGCCGCCCAGTACCAGCAGATCCAGAGCATCTACCTCAAGGCCGCGCCCATCGTCTACCTGTACGAAACGCCGTACCCGGTGGCGATGTCGAACAAGGTCAAGGGCTTCTTCCAGATTCCGCTGGGGAACAACCTGTTTGCCAGCGCTTACCTCGAGAAATAAATTGAATTTCTAAACTGACGTGATGGACGTTCCACGCCGCCCCTGACGCCATCCGGGGCGGCGGTCCATTGATGTCCGGCGGCCCCTTTTCCCTGCTTTCCCTCGGGAGGTTCCATGCACGCGAGTTACGTGATCCGGCGCCTGCTGCAGATCATTCCCACCTTCCTGGCCGTGATGCTGGTGGTCTTTCTCCTGGTGCGTCTGCTGCCCGGCGATCCGGCCAGCGCCATTCTGGGCGACCGGGCCACCGCCGAGATCGTGGAGCGCACCAACCGCGAACTGGGCCTGGACCGGCCGCTGCCCATCCAGTTCGGGGTGTTTGTCCGCAACCTGTTGCAAGGGGACCTGGGCGACAGCATCAGCCTCAAGATTCCGGTGCTGCGGTTGATCGGCGAGCGGCTGCCCACCACCCTGTTCCTGACCGCCTACGCCGCCGTGCTGGGCGTGCTGATGGCCGTGCCGCTGGCAGTGCTGGCCGCTGTTCGCCGCAACACCTGGGTGGACGCCGTGATCCGCGCCGTCTTTCAGGTGGGACTGTCACTCCCGGTGTTTTACGTGGCCCTGCAACTGCTGAGCCTGCTGGGCGCCCGGCTGGGCTGGTTTCCCATTGGCGGCTACGGTGAGGGCTTCGGCGAACACCTGTACCACCTCTTTTTACCCGCGCTGACGTTGGGGTTGAATCTGGCGGCGATTCTGGTCCGCACCCTGAGGAACAGCATCATCGAGGTCCTGACCGCCGAGTACGTGGACTTCGCGCGTGCCAAGGGCCTGCGCAGCCGCGTGATCATGACCCGCCACGTGCTGCGCAACGCATTGATCGCCACCGTCACGCTGCTGGGCCTGAACATCGGCGCGCTGATCGGCGGGGCCGTGATCACCGAGACCGTGTTCGCCATTCCCGGCGTCGGCCGCCTGATGGTGGACGCGATCTTCGGGCGCGACTACCCGGTGATCCAGGGCCTGACCCTGACCTTCGCCCTGATCGTGTCGCTGGTCTTTCTGATCACCGATCTGATCCATGCCCGCCTTGACCCTCGCGCGGAGCTGTCATGAGGAGCTGCCCATGACCACCATGCATTCCCCCGCGCTGGAGGTGGCCGCCCGCCCGCGCCGCCGCTGGCCCAAGCCCACGCTGCTGATCGGACTGGCGCTGCTGCTGCTGCTGCTCGTGGCGGCCCTGTTTCCGCGGGCGCTGGCCCCCTTCAGCCCCACCGACTTCGACTACGAGGCCTTGCTGAAAGGGCCCAGCGCCAAACATCCCTTCGGCACCGACAACTTCGGGCGCGACGTGCTGAGCCGCGTGATCTACGCCACCCGCATCGACCTTCAGATTGCCGTGTTCACCACCCTCTTCCCCTTCATCTTCGGCACGCTGCTGGGCGCGCTGACCGGTTACCTGGGCCGCTGGAGCGACGCCGTGGTGGGCCGCATTGCCGATCTGGTGGTGGTCTTCCCCTTTCTGGTGCTGGTCATCGCCATCGTGGCGGTGCTGGGGCCGGGCCTCACCAACATGTACATCGCGGTCAGCGCGGTGGGCTGGGTCAGCTACTGGCGGCTGACACGCGGCGAGGTGATGAACCAGAAAAAGGCTGAGTACGCACAGGCCGGCCGGGTGCTGGGCTACAGCCCCAGCCGCATTCTGCTGCGCCACCTGTTGCCCAACGCCGTGACGCCCGCCATCGTGTACCTGATGACCGACATGAGCCTGGGCATCCTGCTGGGCGCGTCGCTAGGCTACCTGGGGCTGGGCGCACAGCCGCCAACGGCCGAATGGGGCGTGATGGTGGCCGACGGCAAGAATTTCATGGCCACCGCGTGGTGGATCAGCACCTTTCCGGGCCTGGCCCTGACGCTGGCGGGCGTGACCTTCAGCCTGATCGGCGACGGGCTGGCCGACGCCCTGAGGCCCCGCGCATGACGCCACTACTGAGTGTCCGTGACCTGAATGTCCGCATTCCCACGCCCGGCGGGATGTTGCACGCCGTCCGGGGCGTGAACTTTGACCTGATGCCCGGGGAGGTGCTGGGCCTGGTGGGCGAGTCCGGCAGCGGCAAGAGCGTGACCCTGCGCTCGTTGATCCGCCTGCACCGCCCGCCGATCGAGATGACCGGCTCGGTGGCGTTCGGTGGCCAGAACCTGCTGGACCTGTCCGAGGCCCGGCTGCGTGACGTGCGCGGCGGGCAGATCAGCATGATCTTTCAGGAGCCGATGTCCGCCCTGAACCCGGTGTTGACCGTGGGCGAGCAGATCGGCGAAAACCTTCGAGAACACAAGGGTCTGCGGGGCAAGGCGGCGCAGGACAGAGCCGCCGAACTGCTGGACCTGACCGGGATTCCCAGCCCGCGCGCCCGCCTGTCCGATTACCCGCACCAGTTCTCCGGCGGCATGCGCCAGCGGGCCATGATCGCCATCGCGCTGGCCTCCGAGCCGCAACTGCTGCTGGCCGACGAGCCGACCACCGCCCTGGACGTCACCATTCAGGACCAGATTCTGCGGCTGCTGCTGCGGCTGCGTGAGGAGCTGCACATGGGCGTCATTCTGGTCACGCACGATCTGGGCGTGGTGGCCCAGACCTGTGACCGGGTGGCCGTGATGTACGGCGGACGGCTGGTGGAAACGGCGGGCGTGACGGACCTGTTCCACGCGCCCAGGCACGCCTACACGCTGGGGCTGCTGCGGAGCCTGCCGGGGGCCGGAGAGCACCGCCGCCCGCTGCAGCCGATTCCCGGCGGTCCGCCGGACCTGAGGTCGCTGCCGCCCGGCTGCCCGTTTGCGCCGCGCTGCGAATATGTGACCGACGAGTGCCGTGGAACTGAGCCGCCGCTGCTGGAAGTCGCGCCGGGCCGGTTCAGCGCCTGTGTTCATTACGACCAGTTGCCTGATCTGAAGGCCAGCCTTGAGGAAGTCGGCGTATGACCAGTTCACCCTCCCCGTCCGCGCCGCCCCTGACCGACAGCCCCCTGATGGAAATTCACGGCCTCACCAAGACGTTTCCGGTGGCGCAGAGCCTGCTGTCCCGCTGGCGTGGCCAGCCCAGGCGCGCGGTACAGGCCCTGACCGACGTGGAACTGACGGTGCGGCGCGGCGAGACGCTGGGCATCGTGGGCGAGAGCGGCTGCGGCAAATCCACGCTGGCGCGCACGCTGGTGCGGCTGTACGACGCTGACCGGGGCCGCGTCCGCTACGGCGAACTCGACGTGCTGGCGCTGCACGGCGCCGAGCTGCGGCAGTACAACCGTAGGGTCCAGATGATCTTTCAGGACCCGTACTCCAGCCTCAACCCGCGCATGACCGTGGAGACCGTGCTGCGCGAGGCGCTGAGTGTTCACAAGATGCGTCCCCCGGCCGAGCAGCCCGCCCGCGTCCGTGAACTGCTGCAGCTGGTGGGCCTGCCGCCTGAGGCCGCCGGACGTCTGCCGCACGAGTTCTCCGGCGGTCAGCGCCAGCGCATCGGCATCGCGCGGGCGCTGGCGCTGGAGCCGGAATGCCTGATCGCCGACGAACTCGTCTCGGCGCTGGACGTCTCGGTTCAGGCGCAGGTGGTCAACCTGCTGCTGGAGCTGCAGGAGCGTCTGGACCTGACGGTGCTGTTCGTGGCCCATGACCTGCGGCTGGTGCGTCACATCTCTCACCGGGTGGCGGTGATGTACCTGGGCCGGGTGGTGGAGGTCTCGGACACGGCGCAGATCTTCTCAGCCCCGCGCCATCCCTACACCCAGGCGCTGCTGGCTGCCGCGCCCACCCTGGATCCCAGCCGCCGCACGGCGGCCCCGGCCATCACCGGCGAGCTGCCCAGCCCGCTGAACGTGCCCAGCGGCTGCGCCTTCCGGACGCGCTGCCCGCACGCCTTTGACCGCTGCGCCACGGAGCGGCCCGCGCTGCTCAAGCTGGAGGATGGGCCGGAGGTGGCCTGCCACCTGTATGATTCCGCCGCTCCGGTCCATGCGGCTCCGCCTATGGTGACGCCATGAAACCGGCCGTGACCTCACCTGTGCCCGACACTGATCCCTTTGCCTGGCCGCTGGGCATTGACCGCAGTCTGGGGGTGCCGGTGGGGGCGCAGCTGCGCGGGCAGCTGGAATACGGCATCGCCTGCGGCGACATTCCACGCGGCGCGCGGCTGCCCAGCGTGCGCGAGCTGTCGCAGGAGCTGGGCGTGGCGCACATGACGGTGGCGGGCGTCTACAAGGAGCTGCTGGGCCTGGGCCTGATCGTGACCTCGCGCGGGCGCGGCACCTTTGTGGCCGACGTGCCGCAGCCCGCCAGCGGCCCTGATCCGGCGCGGCTGACCCGGCTGCTGTCCGACGCTCTGGCCCAGGCCGAGGGCGAGGGCTACAGCCTGCGCCAGATCGGCGAGGCCATGAACGCCCTGATCGTGCGCGGCGCCCGGCCGTCCCAGACCGGCGTGGGCGTGTTGCTGGTGGGCCTGTTCGCCGACGCCACCCGCAGCTACGCGGCGGACGTCCAGGCGGCGCTGCCGGCCGGCGACCGAGTGCAGGCGGTCACGCTCGGCGATCTGCGCTCGGGGCGCTCGGTGGAGGTGGCCCGCTGCGCCGATGTGGTGCTGGCACTGGCCCACCGCCTGAATGAAACGCGCGCGCTGCTGCCGGGGCGGGACGTCATTCCGGTGGGTTTCATCCCCTCGCAGCGCACCCGCGCGGCGCTGGCGGCCCTGGACCCCAGGGTCCGGCTGACCATCGTGGCCACCTTCGAGGAATTCTTGCCCACCTTCCTGAGCGGCGTCAAACGCTTTGCGCCGCATGTGTCCGTGATTCAGGCCACCCACCTGCAGGCCCCCAACCTGCCGGACCTGCTCGACGCGTGCGACGTGGCGATCTATGCCACCGGCTCCGAGGCCATCGGCACCCTGTTGCCCCACAAGACCGCCCTGGAGTACCGCCACATCGTCGACCCGCGCGACGTGGAGGCGCTGGTGCTGCCGGCGGTGAACGCGCAGCGAGCGGCCCACCACGCCGCGCAGTCAGCCGGACAGCCCCCCCAGGCCCGGACCACACCCCCGCGCAAGCCCACCAAGGAGCCGACATGACCGCGATTGAACAGATGAACTGGATGCAGGTGGAAGCCTACCTCAAGACCGATGACCGCTGCGTCCTGCCCCTGGGCAGCACCGAGCAGCACGCTTACCTGAGCCTGTGCGTGGACAACATCCTGCCCTGGAAGCTGGCCCAGGACGCAGTGGGCGACTCCGGCGTCCCGGTGTTTCCGGTGGTGCCCTACGGGGTCACGCCCTACTTCCGGGCATATCCGGGCAGTCCGGGGCTGCGGGTGCAGACGTACCTCGCGGTGGTGCGCGACCTGCTTGACGGCCTGCACGAGCAGGGCTTCCGGCGCATCCTGATGGTGAACGGGCACGGCGGCAACACCCCGGCGCAGGGGTTTGCGGCCGAGTGGATGGCCGATCACCCCGGCACGCAGGTCAAGTTTCACAACTGGTGGAACGCGCCGGGGGTCTGGGCGAAGGTGCAGGCCACCGACAGCAACGCCAGCCACGCCTCCTGGATGGAGAACTTTCCCTGGACCCGGCTGGACGGCGTGGAATTGCCCGATACGGAAAAGGCTGCGATTGATCTGAATTACATGCGGCTGCTGCACCCGAAAGCCCTGCGCGAGTATCTGGGCGAGGGCAATTTCGGCGGCCGGTTCCAGCGGCCGGACGCGGACATGCACGCGATCTGGGAGGTGGCGGTGGCCGAGACCCGCGCCCTGCTGGACGGCGGGTGGGCCAGGTGAACGGCCCCGATCCGCGGCGCATTCTGGTGTGGGGGGCCGGCGCCATCGGCGGCACGGTAGGCGCGTATCTGGTGCGGGACGGTTATGACGTGACCTTCGTGGACGTGGCCGCCGATCACGTGCAGGCCATCAAGGAGCGCGGGCTGAGCATCACCGGGCCGTTTGGAGACCTCCAGGTGGCCGCCCCCGCCTTTACCCCGGAGCAATTGACAGGCCAGTGGGACACCATTTTGCTGTGCACCAAGGCCCAGCACACGGCGCAGGCCGCGCAGGCCCTGGCCCCCCATCTCGGCCCCGACGGCGCGGTGGTGTCCATCCAGAACGGCCTCAACCCACTGATCATCAACGAACACATCCCGGCAGGGCGCGTGTTGGGGAGCTTCGTCAACTTCGGCGCGGATTACCTGGAACCTGGCGTGGTGCAGTACGGCGGGCGCGGCGTGGTGGTGATCGGTGAGCAGGACGGGCAGTTGACGGAGCGAGTCAAGCAGCTTCACGGCGTCCTGCAGCACTTTGAACCGGATGCCATCCTCAGTGACAACGTGTTCGGTTACCTGTGGAGCAAGCTGGCCTACGGCGCATTGCTGTTCGCCACCGCCGTCACCAACGACAGCATTGCCGACGCGCTTGACAGAGGCGAGGACCGCGCGATGTACACCGAACTGGGCCGCGAGGTCATGCGGGTGGCTCTGGCGCACGGGGTCACGCCCGAGGCCTTTAACGGCTTTGACCCGGCGGCCTTTCTGCCGGACGCGGGTGACGCGGCAGCCGCGCAGAGTCTGGACGAGATGGTGGCCTTCAACCGACGCAGCGCCAAGACGCACAGCGGCATCTGGCGCGATCTGGCCGTCAGAAAACGCTCCACCGAGGTGGACGCACAACTGGGCTGGGTGGCGCATTTCGGTCAGCAGCACGGCGTGCCCACCCCGTTGACCGCCCGGTTGATTGGGCAGATTCATGAGATTGAGGCGGGCACGCGCGAACTGAGCCGTGACAATCTGGCTGAATTGCGCGGCCTGCTTCAGGGCCAACTATGACGGCCCGCGAGCGATTTGCAGGCCAGACTGTCATTGTCACGGGCGCGGCGCACGGCTTCGGACGCACCATCGCCCACGCGTTCGCGTGGGAGGGGGCAGACGTCTGGGCCTGCGACGTCAACACCGACGGCCTGGGCGAGACGGCCCGGCTGGTGTATCACGACGGCCTGGTGATTCACACCCGCGCGGTGGACGTGGGCGACAACGTGGCTGTGTCGGCGTTCGTGGCCGAGGTCGCCGCGCACTCGGGCCGGATCGACGTGCTGGTGAACAACGCGGGCGGCGTGCGCGGCCAGGTGGGCCGCCCGATTGAGGAAATCAGTCCCGCCGACTGGCAGGCCATCTTCGCCGTCAACGTGGACGGGGCCTTTTTCTTCGCGCAGGCGGCGGCGCCGCGCATGAAAGCCCAGAAGTCGGGCCGGATCATCAACATCTCCAGCGGTGCGGGCCTGGGCATCAGCCTGACCGGGATTCAGGCCTACGCGGCTGCCAAGGCCGCCCAGATCGGTCTGACGCGCCAACTGGCCCATGAACTGGGCGCGTGGGGCATCACCGTCAACAACGTGGCGCCCGGTTTTGTCCGCAGCAATCCCACCACCGAACGCCAGTGGGCCAGCTACGGCGAGGAGGGCCAGCGCAAACTGCTGGACGGGATCGCGCTGAAGCGACTCGGAACGCCGGAAGACATTGCCAACGCCGTGCTGTTCTTCGCCTCAGAGGCGGCAGGCTGGATCACCGGGCAGGTCTTGAGTGTGGACGGTGGCAAATGAGCCACCTGGAGAATGTGCTCAATGCGCTGGGCAACCGCACCGAAGTCTCTCTCTCCGAGTTGATCGAGTTCGCCAGTATTCCCAGCGTCAGCGCGCAGCCGGCCCACAAGCCGGATATGGAGCGGGCGGCAGCGTGGCTCTCGGAGCGCCTGAAACGGGCCGGACTCCAGACGGTGGAACGGTGGCCCACGGCTGGACACCCTGCCGTTTACGCTGAATATCTGGAGGCGGGCGAGGACGCGCCCACCCTGCTGGTCTACGGTCATTACGACGTTCAGCCCCCCGATCCGCTGGAGAAATGGGACACGCCGCCGTTCACGCCCACGGTCAAGGGGGAGCGCCTCTACGGACGCGGGGTCAGCGACGACAAGGGGCCGCTGCTGCTGACGGTGCAGGTCGTGGACGCGTACCTGTCCACGCACGGTCAGTTGCCCCTTAACCTCAAATTCCTGTTTGAGGGCGAGGAGGAGGTCGGCAGCAAACATCTCAATGATCTCGTCGCGCAGAACGTCGGGCGTTTGAAGGCCGACTTCGTTCTGAGTGCCGACGGCGGCATGTGGAGCGCCGAGACGCCCTCGCTGACGGTGGGCGCGCGGGGGCTGGCGGCGCTGGAACTGACCGTGCGTGGCCCCGGCAAGGATCTACATTCCGGTCGACATGGCGGCAGCGTCCACAACCCGCTGCACGCGCTGGCGACGCTGATTGCTGGACTGCATGACGAGGCGGGCCGCGTGACCGTGCCGGGCTTCTACGACGGCATTGCCGAGCTGACGTCACCACAACGTGACGGCATCCGGCAGCTGCCCTTTACCGATGAGGCGTACCTGACCCAGACCGGCGCGCCCGCCGTCTACGGCGAATCCGGGTATTCCACCCTGGAGCGGCAGTGGCACCGGCCCACGCTGGAGGTCAACGGGATGTGGGGCGGCTACACCGGCGAGGGCACGAAGACCGTGCTGCCTGCCGAGGCGCACGCCAAGATCAGCTGCCGACTGGTGCCTGGGCAGGAGCCGGGACGCATCGCCGCGTTGCTGCGCCAGCATCTGGAGGACAAGCTTCCCCCCGGCGTGACGCTCGAAGTTCACGGCAGTGACCACGGCGCACGCGCCTACCACCTGCCCGAGGGTCACCCTGGCGCGGTGGTGGCGCGGGACGTGCTGGCCGGGCTGTACGGCGTTGCCCCGCTGGACGTGGGCATGGGCGGCAGCATTCCCGTGCTGGAAACCTTCCAGAGCGTGCTGGGCCTGGACACCGTGTTCTTCAGCTTTGCGGTGGGCGATGAGGACATTCACGCCCCCAACGAATTCTTCCGTATCCCCCGGCTGTACGAGGGCCAGAAAGCCTGGGCGCAGTTCTGGTGGACACTGGCCGAAAAGAGGCAACCATGAATGAATTCGAGCGCCGCTCGGCGGAAATCAATGACCTGTTGTGTGTCCTGAATGTCCTGAACTGGGACGCCCGGACACAGATGCCCGCCGGCGGCAGCGGCCCACGCGCCCAGCAGATGGCGACGGTCAGTGCGCTGGCCCAGGAAAAGTTGCTTGATCCGGCCTATGAGGCGGCGGCCCAGGCGGTGGGCGGCGAGGACGTGGAAACCCGCGCCGCCCAGCAGGCCCTGGACGCCATCTCGGCCCTGAAGCGTATTCCTGCCGGACTGACGCGTGAGCTGGCCCTGCTGAAATCCGAGGCGCAGGAGGTGTGGGCGCGTGCCAGAGCGGAGAGCGACTTCGGCCTGTTCGCCCCGCAGCTCACGCGCATGGTGGAACTGAACCAGCAACTGGCCGAGGCGCTGGGTTATGAAGGCCACCCCTACGACGCGCTGCTCAACATGTACGAGCCGGGCCTGACGGTGGACACGCTGATGCCGCTGTTCGCGCAGTTGCGTGCCCATCATGTGCCGCTGTTGCAGGCCATTCAGCAGCGGCCCCAGCCCCGTAGCGATTTCCTGAACCGCTGGTATCCGGCGGCCGCGCAGAAGCGGCTCTCGCTGGCACTGGCCCAGAAGTTCGGCTACGACATCTCACGCGGGCGGCTGGACGAATCGGCGCATCCCTTCGAGATCAGTTTCACGCGTCAGGACGTGCGGATCACCACCCGCATCCAGGAGAACTTCCTGTCGGGTGCACTGTTCGGGACACTGCACGAGACTGGACATGCCATGTACGAGCAGGGCGTCCGTCCGGAGCTGAGCCGCACGGTGCTGGCCAGCGATCTGCTGGGCCTGTACGCGGTGGGCGGAGCCAGTTACGGCACGCATGAGAGCCAGTCGCGGCTGTGGGAAAACCGCATCGGGCGCTCGCGGGCGTACTGGGATCTGCACTTTCCGCAGCTTCAGGTGGCGTTCCCCGAAGCGCTCGCCGACGTGGACACCGCCGCCTTCCACCGCGCCGTCAACACGGTGCGCCCCAGCCTGATCCGGGTGGAGGCCGACGAACTGACCTATGACCTGCACATCATGCTGCGGGTGGAGCTGGAACGCGCCCTGATCGGCGGTGAACTGGCCGTTAAGGACCTGCCCGAAGCCTGGAACGCCCGCATCAAATCAGACCTGGGGCTGGACGTGCCAGACGACGCACGCGGTGTGTTGCAGGACATCCACTGGTCTGCAGGCATGATCGGCTCGTTTCCCACCTACACCATCGGCAACGTCATGGCCTCACAGTTCTATGCGGCGGCCACACAGCAGAGGCCGGAGTTGGAAGCCACGCTGCTGCGCGGCGAGTATGCGTCTCTGCGCGAGTGGCTGACCGACAACATCTACCAGCATGGCCGCACCTACACGCCCCACGAATTGCTGGAGCGTGTCACGGGCCGCGGTCTTGATCCGCAACCCTATCTGGACTACCTCAGCGGCAAGTACGGCGAACTCTACGGCCTGGTGGCCAGCAACACAGCTCAAAAGGAGCAGACACTATGACCCAGCAGAACGGAACACTCGCAGGCAAGGTGGCCCTCGTGACCGGCGCAAGCAGCGGCATCGGCGAGGCGACGGCCCTGGCGCTGGCCGAACACGGCGCAGCGGTGGCGCTGGTGGCGCGGCGCAGGGACCGTCTGGACGAACTGGCGGGCAGGATCAAGGGCATGGGCGGCAAGGTGGCCGTGATTGTGTCCGATCTGGCGCAGGCCGGCCAGGGGGCGGACGTGGTAGGGCAGGCGGTAGGCGCCCTGGGCCGTCTGGACATCGTGGTGAACAACGCGGGCGTGATGCTGCTGGGCCCAGTGGCGGGCGGCGATCCCAGTGACCTCACGCGCATGATGGACCTGAACGTCACCGCGCTGATGCACCTCTCGCAAGCCGCGCTGGAAACCATGAAGCCGCAGAAGAGCGGTCATATCGTCAACATCTCCTCGGTGTCGGGGCGCGGGGCCAGTTCGCTGAGCGCCGGGTACAGCGCCAGCAAATGGGCAGTGGGCGGTTTCAGCGAGGGCCTGCGCCAGGAGGCCAAACAGGACCGGATTCGCGTGACCGTCATCGAACCCGGCGTCGTCGCCACCGAACTGACCGATCACATCACCCACACCCAGACCAAGGACATGTACGAGGGCCGCATCAAGGACATGGAGATGCTGCAATCAGAGGACATCGCCGCCGCCGTGATCTACGCCGTGACCCAGCCGGAGCGCGTGAACGTGAACGAGTTGCTGATCCGGCCTCTCGATCAGGGCTAAAGCACCCCGCCCACCGGCCCGGCCCTTTGGGTTGGGTGGGCCGGGCCGCTTGATGACGGCAGGTGACCCGGAACCGGATGAATGGGCGCCCAGTCCCTGACGTGGGGCTGCCGGTGCGGGGCAGGGGAGAGGTTGCGTACCACGGCAACGGCGCCTTCAGGCCGCTGGCCCAGCAGGACCGGGGTACACTGGAGGCGCCGGCTTTTTACCATGCGGATAGTTGACCCCGCCGTGTGGCGAGGGGGTGTGTCCAGGCAGGGCCACCGCCAGGTATGGGGCAAATCTTCGCTGACAGGCGCCGCCGGCATCTGCGGAACCACAGGCCGCTCACGGCGCTGCCCCTGCCGGGACAATGGGGCACAATGGGGCAAGCGTGTCCTGTATGCCGGTTAACATGACAGGTGGCGGTGATGGGCACACGCTCGCTGTCATTGCTTACAGCACGGCAGCCGCAGCTCAGGTGTCTGACCGTAATGCGCTGGTAATTCGGACGGGTCAACCTGTTCTCACACCGCCACCCGTCCTGATTGCCGATCAGCGTGGTGTGCCTGGTGTCAGGAGGGTCACCCCGGGCTTCCATCCTTCCCTGATTCAGGGTGCCCAGGCCGCAAGCAGGACCCCATCCGGTGGGGTGGCCGGAGGAGAGGGCCACGCGCGGCAGCGACTGCCCCGTCTGCTTCGTCAAAAGGAGAGCCCCATGTTTGAACATATCCTTGTCCCGATCGATGGCAGCTCCCTCAGTGCACTTGCTCTTCCCGTGGCCGCCGAGATGGCCCGGTGTCACCGCAGCACGGTGACGCTGCTGTATGTCGTGCCTCCACTGCCCGTGATTTACGGCGAATTTGCCTACGCGGTCAACGATGTGGAAACCGGTGTCCGGGCCAATGCCGAAGGCCAGCGTCTGCTGGAAGATGCCCGGACCGCGCTGGGATTGCCCGACGTCCGTCTGCTGTGCCTGCAAGACGGCGATCCGCGAATTGCCCAGGCCATCGCCGATGTGGCCGCCGAGCAGCGGTGTTCGCTGGTGGTCATGGGCACCCACGGCCGCAGCGGACTGGATCATTTCTTCCTGGGCAGTGTCGCCGAGGGCGTCGTGCGCCGGGTCGGGGTGCCGGTGCTACTGGTGAGGGAACCCAAGCCGGCAGCCGCTGGAAAGGGCGCTGCTGACCCGCCGAAGTTGGGCGTCTGACCCTGGCGCCGCGGGGCTTGTCGTGTGGTTGTGGTGACCGGTGTCTGGATCTGCCAGCCTCAGCCTGACGAGAGACGTGGCCGCCAGGGTGAGCAGCAGGTCGATTGGCGTTCGTGTTCCGGGATGGACGATGACCGTGCCATACAGCTGTCCACGCCGGAACGCGAAATCATCGACACCAACGACCTCAGAGACGGGCCGCGTGACTGGCAGGGGTAGCCGTGCGGCACGCAACACGGTGGACGCACTGACCACACCCTGCATCCGGGTGAGCGGCGCGGCACCCGCATCGGCACCGAGCACGACCGAGACAGGCTGAATGGTTGTGTTCGCCTGCCGACTCCGACGAACGTAACCGGACAGTCCAACGACACATCGCTAGCAAAAGGGCTGCTGACGGCACGACGGCTCCGGACATACGAAACAGCAAACGGACAAGTCCAGGGTGACGGCGCCCTCACAGGCGCGGAGATCGCTCCATTGACGGCGACAGCGGCTGCGATTCGATCACTGCAGGTGCCGCACTTCGGACACACCGAAGTCGGTTGGAGGCTGGTGGCCACAACTGCCGCTCTTTTTTCGCCCAGTACGTCGTCCAGTCGAAATTCAGGCCTCTGTGCCAGGAAGAGGGCAGAGGGTCCCTCGTTTTCCACACCACAGTGGAGGCCAAGTCCCCGAGACGATCATCAAAAGTGACGGTGAACCTGAGTCGTGGCTTCACTCCAGACTTACGGACCCTAGACAGCGGCTTCACACCGTCCTAAGCTGTAACTCATTAAAGAAATCCACCTCACCTTCTCGGGTGAAGGCTTTCCTTTATGGCTGCGGAACGTCTCCGCAGGCAGCGGCGCTCCAGATCTGAAATGCAGGTGTCCCGGAGGCTTGACCATGAAGCGAACGAAGACGGCAGTTGGTGGGTTGGTGTTGCTCTCGCTCTTCCTTGGTGCCGGCGCCCAGGCGCAGGACACGATCAACGTCGGGGCCAACATCGGCAACGTCCCCTGGCAATTCCAGGACGCCAGCGGGGCCAATGTCGGCTTCGAGATCGAACTCGTCACCGAGATCGCCAAGAACCTGGGCAAGAAGGTCAACATCGTCAACACCCCGTTCAACGGCCTGTTCGCCGCCGTGCAGTCGGGACGCATCGACGTCGCCATCTCCAGCATCACCATCACGAAAAAACGGCTCGAAACCGTGTCGTTCGCGCAGCCCTACTACGACTCGGACCAGTCCCTGACCGTGGC
>NZ_BMOL01000013.1 GCF_014647055.1 Deinococcus aerolatus
TGGGATAAACTGGTCGCGTCGGCGAAGTCTCTCTTCGCCGCTTGACGGGATTCTTGGAGCACTACCAGGTGACCTGAGGCCACGGCGCATGGCTCACCTCCACCTCAAGCGTACGCCTCCCACTCCCAACATTCCTCTGAATCAGACCACTAGTGTCTCTCCGGGAAGGGTTGACTGCGCCCGGAAACAGGGAACACCAACGTTCACATCGGTTTCATAGGCTTCATCGGTTCCATCTTTGCCATCGGTTTCATTTCACTCTGCCCCGTACCGGCGGCCACGGTTTCAAGGCCAAGGTGCTGGGCGTCCTCCACATCCGGTGCTTCATGCAGGGAATGAAGCTGTCCGTCCCCGATCTGGAAGTAGACGGAGCCTGCACCCGTATGGATTTCCACCACCGCGCCGCTTGTGGCCTGGAACAGGGTGGGGGCCATGGTCCACTCACCGGTCGTCACGCTGCTGCTCTGGCGCTGACCATCGCTGCTGACGCGAATGATGGTCTGATCGCCCTGATTCTCCAGCGTAATGGTCTGCCCACCCTTCAATTTCGCCTGATATGCCATACCCGATGGTAGTGGGCGGCGCAGGCTGGCCGGTTCAAAGTTGCCTTCACAGGCATTAAGCCTGCGCCTGTGCGGCACGGCATCTATACGGCACAATACCCCCATCAACAATCGGAGGAGTTTTCATGACAACGCATGACACCGACATCATCGTGATCGGCGCGGGCCTCGCCGGACTGGTGGCCGCCGCCGAGGCTGCCGACGCCGGAAAGCGCGTGCTGCTCCTCGACCAGGAAGGCGGGCAGAACCTGGGCGGACAGGCGTTCTGGTCCTTCGGAGGACTTTTCCTGATCGACACGCCCGAGCAACGTCGATTGAAGATCCGGGACAGCCATGAGTTGGCGTGGCGCGACTGGCAGACCACCGCCGGGTTTGACCGTCCCGAGGACCACTGGCCGCGCAAGTGGGCCGAAGCCTACGTGGACTTTGCTGCCGGGGAAAAATACGGCTGGCTGGCCGCACAGGGCGTGCGCTTCTTTCCCGGTGTGGGCTGGGCAGAGCGCGGCGGGCAGGGCGCGAGCGGTCCCGGCAACAGTGTGCCGCGTTTCCACATCACCTGGGGCACCGGGCCAGGGGTGGTAGAACCCTTCGAGCGGCGGGTGCGTGAGCATGTTGCGGCGGGACGCATCGTTTTCAAATTCCGCCACCGCGTCCGTGGTCTGAACATAACTGATGGCGTGGTGCATGGCGTCCACGGCGACATTCTTGAACCCTCGGAGGTGCTGCGGGGTGAGCAGAGTTCGCGGGTTGTGGTGGACGACTTCGAGCTGAACGCCGGGGCCGTCATTCTGACCTCTGGCGGCATCGGCGGCAATCAGGCGCTGGTGCGGAAGAACTGGCCCACCGAGCGCCTTGGCCCCGCGCCCGACTTCATGATCTCCGGCGTGCCAAAGCATGTGGACGGCGCGGCGCAGGCGATGGCCGAGGCCGCCGGCGCGCACCTGATCAACCGGGACCGCATGTGGCACTACACCGAAGGCATTCGCAACTGGAATCCCATCTGGCCCACGCACGGCATCCGCATCCTGCCCGGCCCCAGCAGCCTGTGGCTCGCGCCGGACGGCACGCGCCTGCCGTACCCGCACTACCCCGGCTTCGACACCCTGGGTACGCTGCAACACATCACAACGAACGGCTACCCGTATACCTGGTTCGTGCTGAACCGGGCGATCATCAAAAAAGAATTCACCCTCAGCGGCTCCGAGCAGAATCTCGACCTGACGGACCGCGATCTTCGCAAGGTGGCCGGGCGGCTGGGCCGGAACGTGGCCCCTTCCGTCCAGGCGTTCATGGACCAGGGCGCAGATTTCGTGGTGCGCGACACTCTGCCCGAACTGGTGCGCGGGATGAACGAGCTGACGGGCCGCGACGCCGTGGATTACGAGACTGTGCAGCGGGTGGTGGCCGACCGTGACCTCCAGATCGCCAATCCTTTCGGCAAGGACCCACAACTGGCGGTGGTGCGCGGCGCGCGGGCCTTCATCAACGAGCGGCTGATCCGCATCGTCAAGCCCTCGCCGCTGCTGGACCCGGCCTCTGGCCCTCTCATTGCCGTCCGGCTGAACATCCTGACCCGCAAGACGCTGGGGGGCCTGGAAACGGACCTGCAGGCGCGGGTGCTGGGCGCGGACGGCGAGCCGATGCCGGGGCTGTACGCGGCGGGGGAGGTGGCAGGCTTCGGCGGCGGCGGCATGCACGGCTACCGTTCACTGGAGGGCACGTTCCTGGGCGGCTGCCTGTTCAGCGGGCGGGTGGCGGGGCGCTGCGCGGCGGCCGTGAATTAGGCCGGTGACTGCAGGCACGTAAAGCCCGGGTCAAGCGCCGTCCATCTGCTGCGCACCCTGCCCCCTTACCCTGACAACCATGACCCCCTACCACGCAGTCATTCTCGATCTGGACGGCACGCTGGTGGACAGCAACGACGCCCATGCCCGCGCCTGGGTCCACGCCTTTGTTGATGAAGGCTTTTCGGTGTCCTTCGCCGAGGTGCGGCCCCTGATTGGCATGGGCGGCGATCAACTGGTGCCGCGCCTGACCGGAGTCAAGCCGGACAGCGAGCCGTACAAGCGGCTCTCGAACGCCTGGAAAGATACGTTCCAGCGCAGCGAACTGCCGACCGTCCGCGCTCAACCCGGAGCGCGCAAACTGGTGGAAGAACTGCGGCAGCGCGGCCTGGACCTGATCATCGGCACCTCTGGCGACGAGACGGTGATGGAGACCCTTCTGATGCGCGCCGACGTGGCCGATCTGATCCCGCAGCGCACCACCGCCTCGGACGTGGACGAGTCCAAGCCCGCCCCAGACATCGTGCAGGCCGCGCTGAAAAAGCTGGGGCGAAAACCGGGCGAGGTGCTGATGGTGGGTGACACGCCCTATGACATCGAAAGCGCGACAAAGAGCGGCGTGGACACCGTGGCCCTGCGCTGCGGCGGTGACGAGCGGCTGGACGGGGCCGTCGGGATCTACAACGATCCGCTGGACCTGCTGGCCCATCTTGACGAGTTGCCGCTGGCCGGGGCCGCCAGAACTTAAAATACCCGGAGCCAGTCAAGGATCAGACGCGCCACTGCCGGCCAGTAACACCGTCCGCTGGCCAGCAGATACCGCTGGGCCGCTGATCCACCCGCCTCAGCAGTTGAGTCCCAGCTCCCTGGCATGGGCCTGGTCAGGACAACGGCCTGCAGACTCGGTAATTCAATCTACAGTGAATGGGTAGTTAGTGCAGTACAAACTCACTTATGGCCCGCCCCCGCACGATTACCGATGAACAGATTGTGGAGGCCGCCCGTGAAGTGTTCTTGGAACAGGGTTTTGCCGCGACCACCGCTGAAATAGCCCGCCGCGCCAGCATCTCGGAAGGCACGCTTTTTAAGCGCTACGCCAGCAAGGAAGACCTGTTCGAGGCGGCGGTCGGTCTCCACGACTACGCGCACTGGCGCGCAGCGTTGCTGGAGCGGCTGGGCCAGGGTGAGGTCCGGCGCAACCTGGAACAGGCGTTCATGGAGTTCCTGAAAGAGGCGGCCGCCATCATCCCCAACCTGATGACGGTCCTGTCCCGCGGTCACAACCCCGAGCACAACCGCCTTCTGGAGAGACTGGGCAACCCGGTACGCCAGGACGCCGAGGTCATCGCCCAGTACCTGCGTGCCGAACTGAATCTGGGCCGCGTACGCCCCTTGGACGCCGAGATCACGGCATTGATCATCATGGGCGCGCTGACCACCTATGTCCATCAGGAGCACATGCTGACCCACGCCGGGCGTGAGCCGGTGGACACCGGACGCTTCGTACGCGGCCTGCTGGACCTGCTGTGGCCTGGACTGGCCCCGTGACGGGCCGTGCCCCCCACACAGTCTGGCTGCGACAGTCCTTCTTTGGGTGGTGGTCCGCAGGCAGGGCGGGGTATAGCATCTCGTCCGAAAGTAAGTCGCTACTCTAGAAACTCCCACCGCCTTCCTGTTCTGATGTTCGAGGTTCACCCCATGACGCAACGATTCCCCGCGCTGGCGCTCACCGCGTTCCTGAGCCTGGGTCTGTTGACCACCGGCCACGCGCAAACCGCGCCGCCCACCACCCCGCCCTCCCTGCAGCAGCAGTCGCCCACGCCAGGGCAGACGCAGACCCCGGCCATCACACTCGGCAGCGTGCTCGCACTACTGCGTCTATCGCCCGGCTGGCAGTCGGCTGACCTGACCTACCGCGCCGCGCAGCTGGCCCTGGACAGCGCCCGCACCCGCGCGGGGCTGTCGTTGAGCGTGGGGGCCGACGGCAGCGTGGTCAAGGCGCCGTGGGACAGCGGCGAATGGAAAGGCAGCAGCACGCTGAACGTCAGCGCCTCACTGAACGTCCTGCCGTGGTCCCCCGCCCGTGAGTCGGTCCGCAGCGCCGAACGGGCGCTGGCGGCAGCAGCGGTGGACCTGCGCAACAGCCGCGCCACGCTGACGGTCCAGGCCGCACAGGCCTTTGCCGGGGCGCGCAGCGCCGTGACCGGTCTGGCCCAGGCCGAGGCACAGCTGAGCGTGACCACCCGGCTGCGTGCGGTGGCCGAAGAGCAGCGCGCCCAGAACCTGATCACGCAGGAGGCCGTGCTGGAACGTCAATCCGCCCTGGAATCGGCCCAGGCCGCGCGTGACCGCGCGGCGCGCGGCGTGGGTCTGGCGGCCGCGCAATTGACCCGCGTGCTGGGCCAGCCCCTGGCGCTGCCCACAGACCTGAGTCGCCTGGGCGGCCTGCCGGATCTGACGCCCTCAGGTGACCTCAGTGCCCTGCTGACCCGCGCCCTGAGCGCCCGCCCTGAAATCGCGCGGGCCGAGGTGGCGCTGGCCGACGCACAGGCCGCCCTGGCCACCGCCCAGCGCAATGCCCGGGTTCCAGACGTGACAGCCGGGGTCCGCGCCGGACAGCTCAGTGACGGCCAGGGCGGCTCCGGCCGGACCGTCGGTGGCAGCCTGAACAGCAAGACCGGCGTGCTGGGCGTGCAGGCCAGCATTCCCCTCAAGGATACGGGCGAGATGCCCAGCGGCGTCACGCTGTCACTCAGCGGCACCTACACCCTGCTGGGCGGCGCGGGCGCCGGGGAGCAGGCCCAGGCCGCGCAGGGCGTGCAGCAGGCGCTGCTGGGTCTGGCCACCGCCCGGCAGGCCGTGGATCTGGATGTCCGCACGCGGCTGTCCAGTTATCAGGACGAGGTGGGCGGACTGGGCAGCCTCCAGACGGCGCTGGTTCGCGCCTGGACGGCGCTGGCCAGCACCCGCGCCCGCGTGGACGCCGGACTGGCCACGCCGCTGGACGTTGTGCAGGCCGAACTGGGCGTCTCGCAGGCACAGAACGCCGTGGACGCCCAGCACGCGGCGGTGGCGCTGGCCGCGCTGCAACTGCTGCAGGCGACGGGTGACCTTGATCCGGTGCTGCTGGGCCAGCTCCCGGCCCTGCCCACCCCCGCAGCTCCGGCCCAGGTCTCCTCCGCCCCGCCCGCCAGTCCCCCAGCGCCCAGCCCGGCACCACGCACCCCACCCACTGAGTCCATTCCGCCCACAGCTGCCCCCGGAGGCCAACCATGAGCAAAACCCACCGTTACACCACCCGGATTCTGACCGTTCTCCTGGCCCTGGGGCTGGGGCACGCCGCCGCGCAGACCGACGCCACCAGCCTGACCCTGCAGAGTGCGGTCAGCCGTGCGCTGGCCAGCGGGGCGGACGTGACCACCGCCCGCGCCAACCTGCAAAAGGCCCAGGCCAACCTGCGGGCGGTGCGCGCCGATCCCACCAGCATCATCACCACGCTGACGCAGGCCGAGCAGGACAATGCGGCGGCGGCGGTCACCCTGGACGGCACCAAGCTCAACGTCGCCCAGACGGTGATCTCGCAGTACCTGGCGGCCTACGAGGCGGGCGGGCGCATCGCCCTGAACAGCGCGCAGGTGGCGCTGGACAGACGCAACCTGCAGATCGCCCAGGCGCGGCTGGCGGCCAGGGTGGCCACACAACTGGACGTCAACCGCGCCGCTACCAGCCTGAGCAGCAACGCCCAGGCCCTCACTGACGCCCAGGCGCAGCTTCCGGTGCTGAAGGCCGGGCTGGCCCGCAGCCTGGGCCTGCCCACCGGAACGGCGCTGACCCTGGCCGATCCGCCCGCGCCGCCCAGGCTGAGCAGCAGCCTGTCCACCCTGCAGGCCGGGCTGGAAAAACGTCTGCCGTCGCTCAGCCAGGCCAGCAACGGCCTGAGCTTCGCCGCCCTGCAGGTCAAGCTGGCCGACAACGACTACACGCCCACCCGCACCCTGGAAGACGCGCGCACCGCCCAGGCCAATGCCCAGCGCAGTCTGGACGACGCCGTGAAGGCCGCCTCCACCGGCGTGCGTGACGCCTACCGCGCCGTGCAAAGCGCCCAGGAACAGGTGGACATTGCCCGCCAGCAGCGCAGCAACGCCCAGACCACCCTGACCCAGGCCCGCGCCCGGCTGAAGGCCGGAACCGCCGCCGCCGTGGAAGTGCAGCAGGCCGAGGTGCAGGCCCAGCAAACCGATTTCGCGGTGACCCAGGCGCAGAACGGCCTGTGGAAGGCCCTGGCAGCGCTGGGAGCGGCGTCCGGCGTGGACGTGACGGGACTGGCAAAATGAAACGGCTGCTTCCCATCGTGACGCTGACCGCGCTGCTGGCCGCGTGCAATTCCCCGGAACAGGGCAGCGAGTCTGCGGGCAACGACCTGACCAGCGCGCCGGCCAAATCCACGGTGCTGAGCGTGCAGGTGGTGATGGCCAAAGAGGGCACCCTGAACGTGCAGCGCAGCGCCAGCGCCATCATCACGGCGCAGAAGGATTCGCAGGTGGCCACCCAGAGCAGCGGCACGGTGACGCAGGTGCTGGTGGAGGAGGGCGAGCAGGTGAGTGCCGGGGCGGTGGTGGTGCAGCTCGACGACACCGGGCAGCAACAGACGCTGGACAACGCCCGGTTGCAGGTGCAGCAGGCCCAGATCAACCTGCAGCAGACCCGCAACACCACTGCCAACGCCAGCACTTCCCTCAAGGCGGCCATCACGTCCGCCGAGGCGACGCTGGCGCAGGCACAGCAAAATGCCCAGAGTGCCGAGACGCTGTACGGGCTGGGCGGCATCAGTCTGGTGGACCTTAAGGCCGCGCGGGCCACGCTGGCGCAGGCGCAGTCTGGTCTGTCCTCGGCCCGCAACAATCTGGAGCAGAACGGGCGCAGCGCCCAGGGCAGCGTGCCGCTGCAGCAGGTCGCGCTGGAAACCGCGCAGGCAGGCGTCACGCAGGCTGAGGAGAACCTGGCCCGCACCGCCGTCAAGGCGCCGTTCGCCGGCATCGTGGCAAACATAGGCGCGAAGGTGGGCGAGTTCGCCGGGCAGGGCACCCCGGTGTTCCGGCTGGTGGACCCCGGCAGCATCCGCGCCAAGTTCAGCATTCCCAGCAGCGACGCCTTCGCGCTCTCGGACGGCACGCGGCTCAATCTGGGTTACGGCGGCGTCAATTACGTGGCCACCGTGCAGGGCAGCCCCGGCATCGCGGGCACGAACCGCCTGGTGCCCATCACCGCGCGCGTCCAGGGCGGCGAGCAGTTGCCGGTGGGTGCGGCGGCCCAGGTGCGCTACCGCGCCACGCTGGGCGACGGCGTGCTGATTCCCAGCAGCGCCGTGCAGGTGGACGGCGGCGAAACGGCAGTGTTCGTGGCCGCAGGTGACGTGGCCACAAGGCAAGTTGTCACGGTGATTGCCGAGTCCGGCGGCACGCTGGCCGTCCGTGGCGTGGAGCCGGGTCAGGCCGTCATCAATCCGCTGCCCGCCAGCATCCAGGACGGCGCGGCCATCACGGTAAATCCGGCGGCGACACCGGACGCAGGCGCAGCAGGCGACAGCGGCGCAAAGGGCCAAACCCCATGAGCATCCATGAACCGGACGAGCTGAACGCCCCGCGCGGCACGCTGCCCGACGGCACCCCCGAACCGGTGGTCAATCCGTTCGTGCGCTTCAGTGTCCGCAACTACGTCTTTTCCATCGGCATCTTCGTGCTGGTGGCGCTGCTGGGTCTGGTGTCGGTGTTCCGGCTGGGCGTGGAATTGCTGCCCAACTTCGAGGTGCCGGTACTGGCGGTCAGCACGGCCTACCCCGGCGCAAACCCCGATCAGGTGGACCGCGAGGTCAGCCGCAGGATCGAGGACGCGGTCAGCACCCTGGCCGGCGTGGTGGACATCAACACCACCTCCGTCAGCAACCAGTCGGCGGTGGTGATCACCTTCTCGGACGAGACCGATATCGACTCGGCCGCCAACAGCGTGTCGCAGGCGGTGGCGGCCATCCGCGGCGCCCTGCCGGGCAGCGCCGAGGCCCCGGTGGTCCAGAAGTTCGATCCCAACGCCACCCCGATCCTGTCGCTGGCCCTGCTGGGCGGCAGCGCACGCCCCGACGACGTCACCGCCTACGCCGAGGACACGCTGGTGCCGCGATTGCAGCGCGTTGAGGGCGTGGCTGACGTGAACCTGTCGGGCGGTCCCGAGCGCAAGATTCAGGTGCTGCTCGATCCCGCGCGGCTGCAAAGCTACAACCTGAGCCCCGCCCGCGTCACCGGCGCCATCGGCGGCTCGGCGCTGGACCTGCCGGCCGGAACGGTCACGCAAGGCGGCAGCACCACCGGCTTCAGCACCCGCAACACGCCGCGCAGCGCCGCCGACGTGGGCCGGATCATCGTCGATCCGGCCACCGGCCTGCGCGTCGCCGACGTGGCCAGCGTGCGCGACGGCAGCGCCTCCGCCACGTCGTTTGCGCGGGTCAACGGCCAGCCTGCGGTGCTGCTCTCGGTGCGCAAGGCTTCGGGCACCAATTCGGTGGCCGTGACCGACAACGTGCTGGCCGCCATGACGGCCCAGCGGCTGCCGGAAGGCTACACCCTCAAACTCGCCAACGACACCACCCGCGAGACGCGCGCCACTGTCTCCGACACCTTCAAGGAATTCCTGATCGCCGTGGGCGCTGTCGGCGTGATCTGCCTGCTGTTCCTGGGCCGCCTCAACACCGTCTTTGCCGTGATCCTGGCCATTCCAATCTCGATCAGTGCCGCGCCGCTGCTGTTTGGCCTGCTGGGCTTTACCTTCAACATCATCTCGCTGCTGGCGATTATCGTGGCCATCGGCATCGTGGTGGACGACTCCATCGTGGTGGCCGAGAACGTGCAGCGCTACCGCGACATGGGCTACAGCCAGGTCCGCAGCGTGCTGCTGGGCGCCAGCGAGGTCTTTTCCGCCGTGACCGCCGCGTCGTTCTCCCTGCTGGCGGTGCTGGTGCCGCTGAGCTTCTTCCCCGGCATCCTGGGCCAGTTTTTCAGCCAGTTCGGCCTGGGCATCGCGGCGGCCATCGCGCTGTCATGGCTCGAAAGCCTGCTGTTCCTCACGGTCCGCATGGCCTACACCACCGAGACCAGACCGGTGACCTGGAGCGATCTGCCCGGGGTCTTCGCCAGCCTGCCGGCGCTGCTGCGCCATTCGCTGGTGGGCGTCAAGACCCTGCCCGGCCTCCTGGGACTGGCGCTGGGCGGCGCTGTCGGTGCGCTGGCGCTGGCGCAGACGGGCCTGCCGCTGCCGGTCACCCTGGTGCTGGCCGTCCTGCTGGCCCCGGCGGTCCTCACCGCGCTGCGCTACGTTCTGGCGGTGGTGTACGCCGTGCTGGAGGCACTGACCGGCACCCTGCACGGCCTCACCATCAACGCCGTGATGGGCACGGCCCGCGCCTATGCCCGCAGCCTGGGGGCAGCGCTGAAACGGCCGTGGGCCGTCATGCTGGTGGCCCTGGCCTTCATGGGCAGCGTCGCGGTCATCGCGCCGCGGCTGGGCTTCGCCTTCGTGCCCCAGACCGACAGCGGTATTCTGAGCGTGGACCTGACCCTGCCGGTGGGCACCGATCTGGCCACCACCAATGCCCTGACCCGTCAGATCGAGAGCCGACTGCTAGCCCGCGAGGAGGTCCGGCTGGTGCAGACCAGCGTTGGCAGCGGCAGCCTGGTGGGCGGCAACAGTGCCAACGCAGCGGGCCTAACCCTGACCCTGGTGCCCAAGGAGGAACGCGCCGCGCTGGACGTGCTGAGCGCCGAGTACCGCACGCTGCTGCAGCCGCTGGTGGTCAACCGGCCCGGCGCCGAGCTGACGGTGGCCTCCCTGCAGGCCGGGCCCGGCGGCAGCGCCGACATGACCCTGGCGCTGACCGCCCCCAATCAGGCCCTGCTGCTGGAACGCAACCGGGACGTGGTGCGCCTGCTGGGCCAGGATGCCAACATCCGCACCGTCAAGAGCAGCCTGAGCGCCACCACCCAGGAACGCACCTTCACTCCCGACGCCACCCGGTTGTCGGGCACCGGGCTGAGCGCCAGCGACGTGGCCCAGGCGCTGCGAACCTACAATGACGGCGCGGTGGCCGGCAGCGTGCGCGACGGCGATCAGAGCGTGGACATCGTAGTGCGGCTGGACCCGGCCTTGATCCGCGACGAGCAGAGCCTGCTGTCCCAGACGGTCTACTCGCCGGCCCTGGACGCCAACCTGCCGCTGTCCGGACTCGGCACCTTTCAGGTGGGCCAGGCCCCAGCCACGCTGAGCCGCCTGAACAAGGCTTACACCGCCACCCTGGACATCAACCTGATTCAGGGCGGTCCCAACCCGTTCGCGTATCAGGCCGAGCTGGAAAAGCGAGTGTCAGACGCGGGTTTGCTGACAGACGGCGTGACCCTGGGCAACGCCAGCGCCTTTGGCAGCGCGGGCCTGACCAAGGATCTGGTGTTCTTCGGCCCGATCATCCTGATCACGTCGGTGCTGCTGACCTACCTGGTGCTGGGCAGCCAGTTCAACTCGTTCCGGTACCCCATCTACCTGCTGCTGCCGGTGCCGATTGCCATCGTGGGCGCACTGTGGACCCTGGGACTGTTCGGGGTCAACCTGGACGTGATCACGGTGCTGGGCATGGTGATCCTGCTGGGGCTGTCGACCAAGAATTCAATCCTGTACCTGGAATTCGTGACCGAGCGTGCCCGCACCCTGCCCCTGAGGGAAGCGCTGATCGAGGCCGCGGAGTTGCGCTTCCGTCCGATTTTGATGACCACCCTGACCGTGCTGGTCATCAGCATCCCGCTGATTCTGGGCCAGGGCGACGGCGCAGAGTTCCGCCGGGGCCTGGGCATCGTGATTCTGGGCGGCGTCGTGACCAGCACGCTGCTGACCTTTTACGTGGTGCCTACCGTGTTCTGGCAGTTCGAGCGCCGGCGCATCAGGCCCGATGCCCAGCCGCAGGTCAGCGGCACCCTGGCCCCCGGCGATTGAACACGCCGTGAACATACAGCAGCCCCCTCCGGTCAGTGGAGGGGGTTTTCGCGTGGCGTGCCCGCGGTCTCCAGGCCAGCGCCGGCTGTCCGCATGTGTTGTCAGCAGACCGGCGGGAACGCGGCTCAGCCCTCTTTCAAGCTCAGCACCCGGTACGGCGTGAAGGCCAGCGTTCCCTCCGCCGCTTCCTCCAGCAGGGTCACCGGCGTCCACCGCGTCACGCCCAGCCCGCCGGGTTGTGCCTGCCCACGCGTGCCAAGCGCCTCGTAGACCCGCAGCAGCAGCGAGGCGTCGTCCTCGGCAAGTTTAAGGACGCTCAGCCGCAGCGACGGGTGACCGCTGGTCAGCAGCCGGGCGCAGGGTTCGCCGCGTCCCGGCCTGGAGGTCACAAACCCCCGCAGCGGCGCGTTCAGGTCATGCGCCTCGCGCAGGGTGCCCGTCCGCCAGTCCCCGGCATGCGGGTACAGCGCGTAAGCAAAGGCGTGCGGTCCGGCGTCGGCCGTGGGATCAGGCACAAGCGGCGAGCGCAGCAGACTCAGGCCCAGCACGTTGCCGTGGGCACTGTACCCGTATTTGGAGGTGGTCAGCAGGCTCAGGCCGAAATCCCCCTCACTCAGATCAGCAAACCGGTGGCCCGGAACCTCGAACTGCGCGGCCTCCCAGGAGGTGTTGCGGTGGGTGGGACGCGTCACCGTGCCGAAGGCGGTCTCAAAGCTGGCCTGCGCCGCCCGCACGTTGACTGGCGTCAGTGCCCGCAGCAGCAGACGGCGCGGTTTCCAGTCGACCACGGTCTCGATCTCCAGCCGCTGCGCTCCCCGGCGCAGCCGGTACGTCTGAATAATCTCGCTGCCCTGGGCGTCGTAGCGCACGCGGACGGCCTGTTCCAGCCGGCCCTTCAGACGTTCAGGCGGGGCCACCGCATTCAGTCGCTGGCCGCCGTCCGGGTAGCTGGCGTCCAGTTCCCACGCCTCCCACTCACGCGGCACGTCGGGGTACAGCCACAGCTGGTTGCCGGGTCCGTCCAGCACCTCGCGCCCGGACGCCCGGCTATACAGGCTGTCCAGGCTGCCGTCAGGACGGACAACCACCCGCAGATGTTCGTTCTCCAGCGTCAACGCACCGGAGGCTGCCCCCGCATCTTCAGGAACCTCTGCATCTTCAGGAGCGCTGGCCTCTTCGGGAACGACACCCAGGCACAGGTACCCCAGGCCAGGCACCGTGATGTCTCCAGTGACCAGCAGGCCGTCGCCCTGCCGCTCGCAGTGAAGCGGCGTGCCGTCCGGGGCGCGCAAACCCAGTCCCGCCTGACCGGGCAGCCACAACGACAGCGGGCGTTCATCAAAGCTCAGGTTCCAGACCACCACGCGCTTGCCTGCGCCGTGGGCGTCGCTCAGGCTCTGCAGGGCGTCATCCCGCAGCGCTTCGGCCTGTGCCAGCGCTTCTGTCAATTCGCGCCGCGCGTCGTCGTAGATTGCCCGGACGCCCGAACCGGGCAGGATGTCATGAAACTGGTTGCGCAGCAGCACCGTCCACAGCGCCTGAAAGGTGCCGCGCTCAGCCGGCCGCGCCACCAGCGTGAAGGCCAGGGCGCAGGCTGTTTCGGCGTCGCTCAGGGCGTGTTCCAGCGCGCGGTTCAGCTGCTTGATGCAGGCCTGCGAGGTGTAGGTGCCCCGGTGCAGCTCGAAGTACTGCTCGCCCACCCATACCGGCAGGGCACCCACCTCCGTGTCGGCCCGGTCGTAAAATTCAGCCACCCGGGTCATGTGCAACCGGGGCAGGCCGGGAAAGTCGCGCAGACGGTCATAGCGTTCCAGCATCTCGGCGCTGGGACCGCCGCCGCCGTCGCCCCAGCCGAAACTGAACAGGGAAGCGTCGTGGCGGCGCTTGCCGGCGAAGTTCTGCCAGGTCTGCAACACGTCGGGCGCCCCCAGCGTGCCGTTGTAGCCCTGGCCGGGATTGCGGAAGCTGTGCGCCAGGACCTGCGTGCCGTCCAGCGCCTCCCAGCGGTACAGGTCGTGGGGGAAAGGATTGGTCTCGTTCCAGGTCAGCTTGGTGGTGAAGAAATACGGGATGTCCGCGCCGCGCAGCAGTTGCGGCAGGTTGGCCGCGTAGCCAAAGGTGTCGGGCAGCCAGCACACCCGCGCCCTTGTGCCGAACCGCGACTGGAAATACCGCTGGCCATACAGCAGTTGCCGCACCCAGGACTCGCCGGAAATCAGATTGCCGTCCGGCTCCACCCACATGCCGCCCACCACGTCCCAGCGGCCTTCCTGCACGCGCTGCCGGATGCGGTCAAACAACACCGGATCGTCCTGCTCCACATAGGCGTAGATCTGGGCCGAGGACTGGTTGAAGGTGAAATCGGGATACAGTTCCATCAGCGACAGCACGGTGGCAAAGGTGCGCCGGATCTTGCGCCGGGTCTCGGCCAGCGGCCACAACCACGCCAGGTCGATGTGCGCGTGGCCGGTCAGCGCCAGCCCTCCATCAGCGGGGTAGCGCGCCCGGACAGCGTTCAGCCGCGCGGCCAGGGCGTGCCGTGCCGCGTCCAGCATGGGCCGGTCCGCCTCGGGGTAGGGCGCGGGCGTGCCGCCGAAATCCCACTCGTCCCACTGCTGACGCAGACCGGCGCGCAGCCGGGGTTCCTGCCACGCGCGCGTGAGGTACGCCCCAGCGTCGCCGCGCGGGATGGGCACCTGGTTGAGCACGTCGCTGAGCGCGTCGGCGATCAGTCCGGCAATCTCGGGCCTTCCGCGGCCAGCCAGGGCGGCGGCCGCCTCGTGCGCCGCCTCCAGGTCGGCCAGCACAGCGCGCACCTGAAGGTCCGGCAACACCAGCCGGGCACGGTCCAGTCTGGGGGCGTATTCCGGCGAACCGAACAACCCGCGCGGCACCGCCTCGATCTGCAGCGGGCAGCCGGGCGGGGCGCCTGACTCCAGCCAGATCTCGCTGTGGTACGGATTCAGGCCGCCGCGGGCCTCTCCGCCCAGCAGGACAAGTGCCTCGCCGCCCACCGACAGGTCCAGCAGCACCGGCTGATCCGGCCACTGCGCCGGGATATGCACCTCGGCGCTGAAGGTCACCGGCAGCTCACGGGCAGGCCACGCGTCCCCCTCGGCCAGGGCCTGCCTGCCGCCGCTCCAGTGGAAGGTCAGCTCCAGCGGCACGGCCGCCCGGTCACGCCACGCCCGCAGTTCAGTCAGGCGCTGTTCGAGGCGCAGCAACGTCTGTGTGATGGTCAGGGCGTCCGTCATCGGCTCGTTTCAGCTCCTGTGCGGCGGGCGGGGCGGGGAAGAGAACCGGGTAGCCGGGGAAGCACGCAGCGGGAAGAGCGCTGGATCAGCACTCGCGCGGCCTGTCCCACGGTTACCGGATCGGGTCGATCTCAGACAGCGAGGTGGAGGCCGACTCGATGCGCTGGGTTCTGGCCTGCCCCACGATCTTGCCGTCCAGCGAGTGCTGGGCCATCACGATGGTCTGGCACAGCAGCAGTAGCGAGGCGCTGACGCTGGGGGCCAGGACCCGCAGGCGGCCTGCGCGCAGCAGCACCCCCTGTTCACCGTCGGTCAGGATCAGCACATGCGGCCCCACCAGCAGCCCCGCGCTGTGGGGGTACGGCCACGAGCGGGCGCGGCAGGCCATCAATTCCTGGCGCCAGGCGTCGGTGTTTTCGGGGTGTTCCTCGCTGTGCCCGGCCTGCTTGGCCCCGTGGCTGAGCTGCGTGATCAGGCTGCGAATCAGCTCACCGGAACTGTCGCCCACCTGCCGCAGGGCCGAGACCAGCTCGGTGCGGCCCACGTCACCGCCCTGCCAGTTGCTGGTCAGCGTTAAGAGCGTTTGCATGTCCTGTGATTCGTCCATAAGCTGACCTCCGGCGCCGCGATCTGTCTTTCCACCTGCAGCGACTCTAGAGTACCGGGAACGGGACAGGCCCGCGCCCCGGCGCAGGGCAGCCCGGATCCCGCCCCCTTCACCCTGGAGCCTGTGACCTGTGACCCCACCCGAAAACCTGTTCGACGCGGCCCTCAACGACGAATACATGCCCAGCCGCCGCGTGCCGGACGCGGACGCCATGGTGGAAGCGTGGCAGCGCAACAGCGCCCTGGCGCGCGTGAACTGCCCGCCCACTGAACTGGCCTACGGCGCGGGCGAACACAAGCGGCTCGACGTCTTCACGCCACAGGTCCGGGCGCGGGCCACGCTGCTGTTCATTCACGGCGGGTACTGGCAGGCCTTCTACAAAGACACCTTCTCGTACCTGGCCCCGCCGCTGGTGGCGGCGGGGATCCGCGTGGCGGTGATGAGCTACGATCTGACGCCGCACGTGTCCCTGGCCCAGATTGTCGGTCAGGCACGCCAGGCCACGGCGGCCGTGGCCGCGCAGTTCCCAGGGCCGCTGATCGTGGCTGGCCATTCGGCCGGGGCGCACCTGGCTGCGATGGTGCACGCCACCGACTGGGCGGCCGGGGGCCTCTCCCCAGTCAGGCTGACCGGCGGTCTGGGCATCAGCGGCCTGTACGATCTGGGACCGCTGCGCCGCACCGAATTGCAGCCGGCGCTTCAACTCTCGGAAGCGGAGGCCCGCGCCCTGAGTCCTGCGTTTGTGTCGCCGACGAGCGCCGCGCCGTTCATCGTTGCCGTGGGCGCCGAGGAATCGCGGGCCTTCTTGTGGCAATCGCAACAGCTGCCCAGCGCCTGGCCGGGGGTGGCCAGCAGCGTGCGGCAGCTGCCGGACCGCCATCACTTCAATGCGCCGGACGACCTGCTGCCGCTGGCGCTGGAGCTGCTGGGCTGAGCTCCTGAGGCCAGAGGCCGGCCCAAGGTGGGCGGCCAGGCGCCGCCCAGCCGGGCGCTCTCCTATCATGGGTCATGATTCCCAATTTGCCTCCACCGGCCGGGGTTGGCCCTGGCCACCCCGCACCGGAATTCGATCCGCTTGAATTCCTTCGCCTGTCGCCGCAGGACACGTTGGCGCGGGCCCAGGCCTTTTACTCGGAAATGAACGCCCGGCGCACCACCCGGCAGTTCAGCCGTGATCCGGTCCCCCAGGCGGTGATCGAATGGGCCGTGCGGACCGCAGGAACCGCTCCCAGCGGCGCGCACCGTCAGCCCTGGCGCTTCGTGGCCGTTCAGGACGGGGGCCTCAAGGCGCGGCTGCGAGAAGCGGTGGAGGCCGAGGAATACAAAACCTACACCCAGCGCATGCCCGCAGAGTGGCGCGCGGCCCTGGCTCCGCTGGGCACCGATCACATCAAAGAGCACCTGACCGACGCGCCGTGGGTGATCGTCGTGTTCCGCGAGAAATACGGCG
Organism: Deinococcus aerolatus; assembly: GCF_014647055.1. NCBI lineage: Bacteria > Thermotogati > Deinococcota > Deinococci > Deinococcales > Deinococcaceae > Deinococcus > Deinococcus aerolatus. The sequence goes on from NZ_BMOL01000013.1 coordinate 16,686, forward strand.
TGGGCGCGGACGGCACGCGGATTAAGAACTACTACACGGTGGAAAGCGCGTCGATTGCCGTGGGCCTGCTGATTGCCGCCGTGCACCACGCCGGACTGGTCACCCTGACCCACACGCCCAACCCGATGGGCTTCCTGGCCGAACTGCTGGGCCGTCCCAGCAACGAGGAGGCGCTGGTGGTCATGCCGGTGGGCTACCCGGCCCCGGACGCCACCGTTCCGAGGCTGACCCGCAAGCCACTCAACGAGATTTTCCAGGTGGACCGGGGCAGTGCCGGGCGCCCCCGGATTGAACCCTGAGCGTCCCAAACACGTACCGGAAAGGAACATCCCCTTGGACCAACATCCCCTTGGACCGCTACCCGGCGACGCAGCGGACACACCAAGGGCAGGAGGCACCATGACACTTCAACCTGATCCCTCTCCACCCACCGCCCAAAACTACAGCTGGGCTGTTCCGCCCGACACGGGCCACACGCCCCTGAAAGCCGACGTGGCCGTGATCGGCGCGGGCTCCGGCGGTCTGACGGCCGCCCTGCTGGCGGCGGCTGGCGGCAAGCGCGTCGTGCTGATCGAACGTGAACGCACCGGCGGCGAGTGCACCTTTACCGGCTGCGTTCCGTCCAAGACGCTGCTGGCGCTGGCCCGAACGGTGCATACCGCCCGCCAGAGCGCCGCGCTGGGGCTGACCGTGGACGGCGGGCCCGACTGGAGCACCGTCCGCGCGCAGCTGCGTCAGGTGATCGACAGCTTCGAGGATGTCGACTCGCCCGGGTCCATTGAGGCGCGCGGCGTGCAGGTGGTGGGCGGTCAGGCGGCGTTCGTGTCGCCGCATGTGCTGGAGGTTACGCGGAACGGCCAGACCCGCACCGTCATGGCCGAGAAATTCGTGCTGGCGACGGGCGCGCAGGCAATCGTGCCGGACATTGATGGGCTCGGCACAGTGCCGTTCCTGACCCACGAGACTATTTTCGACGTGCCAGAGCGCCCCGCGCACCTGCTGGTGCTGGGCGGCGGCCCGATCGGCTGCGAACTGTCCCAGGCCTTTGCGCGGCTGGGCAGCCGCGTAACGCTGGTGCAGCGCGGCCCCCGCCTGATCGACCGGGACGAGCCCGAGGCGTCAGCGGCGCTGCTGCAAACCCTGCGGGAAGACGGCGTGACCGTCCACCTGAACGCTGACACGCTGCAGGCGGCGCGCACGGAGACCGGGGTGAGGTTGCAGCTCGAAGGTGGGCAGGCGTTGGAGGGCACACACCTGCTTGTTGCGGTGGGCAAGGCGCCGCGTGTGAAGGGCCTGGGCCTTGAGGTGATCGGTGCCGACTTTGACCGCAAGGGCTTGAAGGTCAGGGCCAACATGCAGTCCATTTCCTGCCCGTACCTGTGGGGGGCAGGCGACGTGGTAGGCGGGCCGATGTTCACGCACGGGGCCACCGAGCGCGGCACGCTGGCCGGGCTGGGCACGCTGGCGTGGTGGGGCAAGGGCCTGGCTGCCCTGCGCGCCCCCGCCGCGCGGGTGGAGGACATTCCCTGGGTCACCTACACCGAACCCGAGATCGCCCACTGGGGCTTGACCGAGGCGCAGGCCGTGAAGCAGCACGGTGGGCGGGTGGTGGTGGTGGATTACGGCTTTTCGCATCTGGACCGAGCCCGCACCGAAGGAGCGGCCTCGGCCGACCACCGGGGCTTCGTCAAGCTCGTCGCCCTCAAGGGCCTGCTGGGCTCACCCGTGGGGCTCAGGGTGGTGGGCGCGCAGGTGGTGGGCAGCCGCGCCGGAGAGCTGATCCAGATGCTCAGCCTGCCTTCCAGACTGAACGTTCATCCTGCGAAACTGGCGCTGCTCCCGGTGCCGTACCCCACCTTCGGCGAGGCGGTGCGGCAAACCTACCTGGGGCTACTGGTAGACAGCCCGGCTTTTGGCAGACGCCGCCCGGGCCGGGCTGGAGACCACACCCAAGCTCCGGGGCCTTCGGCCACTCGTCCACAGGGCAGCCGCGCCTGAATGGAAGGCTCCAGAATAAACGCCCTGCTGGACGCCGTGGTGATCGGGGCCGGGACGGCGGGGCTGGCGACGGCATACTGGCTGCAGCGGCGCGGGCTGAGCTTCACCGTACTGGAGGCGGGCGACACGGCCAGCGGCGCCTGGCCCAGCTACTACGACAGTCTGACGCTGTTCACACCCGCCCGGCATTCCGCGCTGCCGGGTCTGCCGTTTGGCGGTGACCCGGACCACTACCCCACGCGCGCTGAAACGATTGCCTACCTGCAGACCTACGCCGCCCACTTCGGCTTTCCGGTGGCCCGGGAAGCGCAGGTGGTCCAGGTCAGGCCGCACGGTGGCGGGTTCGATGTCAAGGCGGCGGACGGACGGGTCTGGCGCGCGCGGGCTGTGGTGTGCGCCTCGGGAACTTTCAGGCAGCCGAACTGGCCGGATCTGCCGGGAGCGAACGCCTTCGGGGGACAGACGCTGCACTCGTCGCAGTACCGTCGGCCCGCGCCCTTCGCCGGACAGCGCGTGATTGTCGTGGGAGCCGGCAATTCTGCGGCACAGATCGCCGCCGAGCTGGGCCAGGCCGCGCGGGTGACGCTGGCCTCGCGCCGACCGCCGCAGCTCTTCCCGCAACGTCCGCTGGGGCAGGACCTGACCGACTGGCTGGCGTGGTCCGGCGTCGAGCAGCTTCCCCTCGGCGTGTTCGGACGCGTGCCGGACGCGCAGCCCGTGATCGCCGTGCCAGGCCTGCGTGCGGCGCTGGACAGCGGGAATCCGGACCTGCGTTCCCTGTTTACGGCCTTTACGCCCACGGGCGTCCGCTGGCCGGACGGGCAGCAGGAAGCCGTCGACAGCGTGATCTACGCCACTGGGTACCGCTGGGACGGCAGCTATCTGCCGCACGCGGCCCTTGGCCGGCGCGGCCAGCCGCAGCAGCGGCTGGGGGTAAGCGCCACACACCGCGGGTTATATTTCGTCGGCCTGCCCGGTCAGCGCACTGTGGCGTCCGGGACCATCCGTGCGGCGGGACCGGACGCCCGGTACGTCGTCACGCGGCTGGCCCACCACCTGGAGACCCCCCATGCCCAGAACTAGAGCCCTTCGTCCGTTGCTGATCGCCGTGTGGCTGGGTGCGGTCAGCCTGGCCGCGCCGGCAGACGACGCGCTGGCCGCCCTGATGAAGGGACAACCCGACGTCGCGGTGCGTCTGCTGCGAGGCAGCCGGGACGCGCCGGGCCTGAGCCTGCTCTCCCGCGCCTACGTGGGGCAATCGTTGTTCATCAGCAGCGGGGACGAAAGGCACAAACTGTATGCCGCGGCCGAGTCGGCCGCGCGGGCGGCCCTCGCGGCCGACACGCGGTCCGCCGAGGCCCACGTGGAACTGGCGAACGCCCTGGGGCTGCAGCTTCAGGGGGCGGGGGCGGTACAGGCCGCCCGCACGGGGCTGGAAATCAGGACGCTGTTCCAGCAGGCCGTGGAACTCGACCCCGCGCAGGCGCGCGCCTGGATGGGTCTGGGCACCTGGCACGCCCAGGCGCTGGGCCTGGGCGCCCTGGTCAAACTGGCCACCGGCGCGAACGAGGCCACCATGCGCGCCTGTCACCAGCGCGCGATCACGCTGGTGCCGAACGAGGTCTTCTTCCGCCTGAGCTACGCTGACAGTCTGCTGCTGCTGGCAAAAAACGACGCCCCGCGGGCTGCCACGCTGCGGCGTGAGGCCCGCGGCCTGCTGGAAAGCGCGCTGGCGCTGACGCCGCAGACCTTCTGGCAGCAGTACGACCAGACGCTGGTCCGCGAACGGCTCCGGGCGTTGCCGTGAGCGTTCCCGGCTGGACGGGTGGCCGCCTCCACTGATTTCATCACGTTTCGCTGTCAGGGTGACTGTGGCCGCCGTCTGAAGTGGGTGGAAAGCTCCCAGGCCTCCGGACGGAGGAACCACAGGTTCTGAATGTGGAGGGGACGGCACCCGGCCTCGCCCCGGTGTACGACCCCAGATCACCAGAGCCGTGGAACGCTCTGGTGAAATCACACTTACTGGCCACATTGCGGCCCACAAAGGGCGGCGCACGGAGACTGAATCTCGCGTGCGCCGCTTGACCAACTGAAGCGTTACCCGGTCACTTGATCAGCTTCCACTTCCCGTCCACGACCTCGACCATCACGCGGCTGCGGGCGTCCAGACCCAGGTGATCGGTGGCCGACAGGTTGAAGATGCCGTGCGCGCCGATCACGTTGCGCGTGCCTTCCAGGGCGTCACGCAGGGCGCTGCGGAATTCGGCAGTGCCGGGTTTGGCTTTTTTGAGGGCCACTGGAATGGCCTTTTGCATCAGCAGGCCAGCGTCCCACATGTGCGCCCCAAACGTCGAAACGCTGTCCTTACCGTACTTGGCCTCGTACAGGCTGGCGTAGTTCAGGCCCACTTTCTTGTTGGGGTTGGTGTCGGGCAGCTGATCGGCCACCAGCACCGGGCCGGCCGGCAGAATCGCGCCTTCAACGTCCTTGCCGCCCACCCGCAGGAAGTCCGCATTGGCGACGCCGTGGGTCTGGTAGATCTTGCCCGCGTAGCCCCGGTCTCCCAGGGTCTTCTGCGGCAGCACCGAAGGCACCCCGGATGCGCCAACCAGCACGGCATCCGGCTTGGCGGCCAGCACCTTAAGAACCTGCCCGGTCACGCTGGTGTCGCTGCGGCCGTAGCGCTCCTCGGCCACCACCTTGATGCCACGCTGGGCGGCGTTCTTTTTCAGTTCGGCCAGCCAGCCCTCGCCGTAGGCGTCATTAAAGCCGATGTATCCCACCGTCTTGATCTTGTTCTGCTGCATGTGCTGCACAATCGCGGAGGCCATGATTGCGTCGGTCTGCGGCGTCTTGAACACCCACTGCCGCTTGGCATCCACCGGCTTGATGATGGTCTCGGAGGCGGCCAGGCTGATCATCGGCACCTTGGCCTCGGAAACCACGTCGATCATGGCCAGCGAGGCGGGCGTGGTGGTGGTCCCCACGATGATGTCCACCTTGTTGTCCTGAATCAGCTTGCGGGCGCTGGTCACGGCGGCGGTGGTGTCGCTGGCATCATCCAGGATGGTGTAGATGATCTTCTGACCGCCGATGGTCTGCGGCATCAGCGCCACGGTGTTGCGCTCCGGAATGCCCAGGCTGGCGGCGGGGCCGGTGGCCGACACAATCACGCCCACGCGGATCTCGGCAAAGGAGAGAGAGGAGCAGGCCAGCAGGGCGGTCAGCAGTAAACGGGTTTTCATGGTGGAACCTCCAGTCTTGAATGCGGCAGTTGAACTCAGCAGATCGTGAGTGCAGAACGTGAGTTGAGGACGCCGGAATGCTAGCAGATGAGGGAGGCCCCCAAAGTGACCCCTCCCGGTGGGGGGAAACGGTTCGCCGGTCTGCTCGTCACGTGACGAGCAACTGCGCGTCCTGCCCGGATTCGGAGTGAAAGGCCAGGTACAGGCGCGCCAGCAGGGCCGGGTCATCGAGACGGCCGCCCAGCAGTTCTTCGGCGCGGCGCAGGCGGTAGCGCAGGGTATTGGGATGGACGCCCAGTGCGCGGGCCAGCGTGGACAGCGGTCCCCGGTGTGCCAGGTACGCCCGCAGCGTCTGAACGGTACGCCCGTCGTCCCCCACCGCCGCGAGCTGGGCGCCCACCTGCGCGGCCAGCACCGTCAGGCTGCCGTCTGCGAGCAAGGCGTGCAGGGGGTCTATTTCGTGGAACACCGTGCAGGCCCGCTCCGGCCGGGTGGCCCCCAGAGCCTGCCGCGCCTGCGCGAAGGCGTTCTGAACGCTTACCGGCGTGTCGGCCGAGGCGCCGGAATGCCGGCTGCTCACCCCCAGCCGCACGTCCAGCGCCGTCGAGGCGCCCAGCGCCACGTACAGTTCGCGCGCCTCGCGGGCCAGGTCCAGGGTGGTCCACAGCCACACCGCCTGCCCCCCCCGGACCGTGGCGTGCCCCACCAGCCGCCGCTCGCTGAAGTAGCCCTCACCCACGGCGGCCAGCAGGTCCAGCGCCTGCGCCTGATCCGCGACGGTGGGCGGCAGCGTGGCCGCCGCCAGCGCAAAGGCCTCCCCACCCAGTCCGCCGCCCTCGCCAGGCTGACCCGACAGCAGTGCGTCGAGCATCCTCTCCCCCACCCGCCGCCGCGCCGCGCCCGCCGCCGCTGTTCGCAGACGGGCCAGCAGGGCGTATTCAGCCAGCACCTCGCCCAGCCCCCGCCACTCGGGAGCGAAAGCGACGCTCAGTGCCCCAACGTGACGCCCACCCTGCTCCAGCCGCAGCGTCTCCTTGACAAGCGCGGCCTGTCCAGACCGTTTGCCCGCTGACGCAACCGTGTCCCCCCAGCTGGTCTGGATCTCGGCAAACCCCCCGGTCCAGCGAACGGCCAGCCGCACCAGTTCCCGCTCCGGCTGCGCCGACAGGGCCGCGCCGCGCAGGGCCGTGAGCAGGGTGGTCACGCCCACTGCCCCCAGCGCCGCCTGGGCCAGAAGGGCCGCGGCCGCCTCTGTCACTTCGGAAGCGGGCTGGTCCGGCAACAGCCGCGCAGCCTCGGCCGGCTCCCGAAAAGACCGGGAATCGCCGTTGTCTCCAGGCTGGCCCAGGCGACGGCGCACTTCTCCAAGGGTGGGCATTTGTTTAAAGATACAAAAATATTGCCGCCAATGCAGCTCTCGGACAACAGCTTGCTGGGGCGCCAGCCTATGCTGTTGGGCAGCCACTTTTAACCTCTCGCGCCCTGACCTCTGTGGAGACGCCATGAAAAATGCCCGCTTTATCGCAGGAGGCCGCCGCCTGAACGGCCACCTGCAGGATGGAAAACTGATTGACGCCGCCGGCGTCGCGCACGCTCCCGACGATGTTCAGTTCCTGCTGCCCGTTGAGCCGCCCAAGGTGATCGCCCTGGCGCTGAACTACAACGACCACGCCGGAGAGCTGGGCCTGACGCAACCCAAGGAACCCGCGCTATTCTGGAAGCCTAACACCACCCTGCTGCCGCACCGGGGCAGCGTGATCTACCCTCGCGGCGCGGAGTTCATGCATTACGAAGTGGAGCTCGGCGTGATCATCGGGCGCGACGCCCGGCGCGTGAAGGCCGCCGACGCCATGGATTACGTGGGCGGCTACACCATCGGCAACGATCTGGTGGTGCGCGACTACGTCACCAATACCTTCCGCCCCCCGATGCGTGGCAAGGGCTGGGACACTTTTGGACCGCTGGGACCGTATTACGTGACCGCCGACGAGATTGCCGATCCACACGATCTGAAACTGACCGCGCATGTCAACGGCGACCTGCGCCAGGAAGGGTCGACACGCGACATGATCTTTTCCATCCCCGAGCTGATCGAACATATCTCGCGCTTCATGACGCTGCAAAAAGACGACGTGATTCTGACCGGCACGCCCAAGGGCATCTCGCACGTGCGCCCCGGCGACGTAATGACCCTGGAAGTTCAGGGGCTGGGCACGCTGATCAACGACATTGTCGAGGAGGACGAGGGCGCCGAACCCATTCAGGGCAAGGAAAGCAAGGAAGGCGAGTGGGACGGACGATGACGCCCCTGTGGACCTCTTTCAAGGAGTCAAGATGACCTGGACTGCCACCCATCCCAACCACGACCTGGCCGTGCAGCTGCGCGAGCGCAGACTCAGCGGCGGCCTTCAGCACTTCATCGGCGGGCAGTGGACCGACTCGCACAGCGGCGAGACCTTCGAGACGCATTCGCCGGCCGACAACTCGGTTCTGACGACTGTCGCCAGTGGTGACGCCACTGACATCGACCGGGCCGCCCGCGCCGCCCACGACGCCTTTCAAACGTGGCGCGAGGTGGGCGGACAGGAACGCAAAAAGATTCTGCACCGGGTGGCCGATCTGATCGAGAAACGCGCCCAGGAGATCGCAGTGCTCGAAAGCGTCGATACCGGCCAGGCCATCCGCTTTATGAAATCGGCGGCGGCGCGTGGCGCGGACAATTTCCGCTTCTTCGCGGACCGCGCACCCTCGGCAGCGGACGGCCAGAGCCTGCCCGCGCCCGGTTTCATCAACTACACGCTGCGCCAGCCCATGGGCCCGGTCGGGGTGATTACCCCGTGGAACACGCCGTTCATGCTGTCCACCTGGAAAATCGCACCTGCGCTGGCCGCCGGATGCACGGTGGTGCACAAGCCCGCCGAATGGAGTCCGGTCACGGCGACGCTGCTGGCCGAGATTATGGATGAGGCGGGACTGCCGAAGGGCGTCCACAACCTGGTCCACGGCTTCGGTGAGAGCGCCGGCCGGGCATTGACCGAGCATCCGCTGATCAAGGCGGTGGCCTTCGTGGGCGAGACCACCACCGGCAGCCACATCATGCGGCAGGGGGCCGACACCCTTAAGCGCGTCCACTTCGAGCTGGGCGGCAAGAATCCAGTCGTCGTGTTCGATGACGCTGATCTGGAAAAAGCGCTGGACGCCGTGGTCTTCATGATCTACAGCCTCAACGGCGAGCGCTGCACGTCCAGCAGCCGCGTGCTGATTCAAGAAGGCATTTACGACGAGTTCACCGCTCGCATTGCCGAACGCGCGAAGAACATCCGTGTGGGTGACCCGCTGGACCCTGAGACTGAAGTGGGTCCGCTGGTCCACCCGCGCCACTTCGAGAAAGTCATGGGTTACTTTGATCAGGCGAAGAAGGACGGCGCCACGATTGCCGCGGGGGGTGAGCGGGTTGGGCACGAGGGCAACTTCGTCTCCCCTACCCTGTTCACCGCCGCCCGCAACGACATGCGTATCGCGCAGGAAGAGATCTTCGGCCCGGTGCTGACCGCCATTTCCTTTGTGGATGAGGCCGAGGCGCTGTCTCTCGCCAACGACGTGCAGTACGGGCTGGCCGGGTACCTGTGGACCAATGACCTTACCCGTGCGCACCGCTTCGCTCAGGGGCTGGAGGCCGGCATGATCTGGGTCAACAGCGAAAACGTGCGTCACCTGCCCACGCCCTTCGGCGGCGTCAAGAACAGTGGCATCGGGCGCGACGGCGGCGACTATAGCTTCGAGTTCTACATGGAGACGAAGAACATCGCCATCTCGCTGGGCACCCATAAGACGGCGCGGCTGGGCGTGGGCAGCCCGCAACCAGAGCGGGACCGGGCCGATGGCCGGTTGGCCGAGTGAGGGGTGGGCCGATTCGCCGCAACCCAAACCCCGCGCTGGTTTCCTCCGGCCACGCCGGAAAGGAGCAATAAACATGGCCGCCATCACCGGACAGCAGTTCCTGGACCGCCTTCAGACGCACCCGCCCACCCTCTACATCGACGGCGAACGAATCGCCGATCCCACCACCCATCCCTCCACCCGCAACATGTGCCAGTCGCTGGCCGGGCTGTATGACCTGCAACACCAGCCCGACCTGCGCGACGCCCTGACCTACGAGGAGAACGGCGAGCGACACGCCATCAGCTTCATGCCGCCGCGCAGCAAAGAAGACCTGCGGCGCATCGCCGAGGCCCACCGCATCCGCGCGAACTACTCGCTGGGCTTTCTGGGCCGCGCGCCGGACTACATGAACGCCAACGTGATGGCGGCAGGGATGGGGGCGGACTACTTCGGCCAGTGCGAAGCCAGCCGTCCCGGCAGCGAGAGGCGCGACTTTGCCGCCAACATGCGCCGCTACTACGAATTCGTGCGTGACAATGATCTGTGCCTGACCCACGCCCTGACCAATCCGCAGGTCAACCGTGCCAAGCAGGCCTCCGAGATGCCCGATCCGTACATTGCCCTGGGCGTGGTGGAGGAAACCGAGGAGGGGGTCGTGGTGCGCGGCGCGCGGATGATGGCGACGCTGCCGATTGCCGATGAGATCCTGGTGTTCCCATCCACGGTGCTGAAGGAAAATGCCGACAAGAGCCGCTATGCGATGGGCTTCGGCATTCCCACCAACACGCCGGGCCTGAGCTTTCAGTGCCGCGAGCCCATCGACGTGGGCCGGGATCCCGAGGACCACCCCCTGGGCAGCCGCTTTGACGAGCAGGACGCCTTCGTGATCTTTGACGACGTCCTGGTGCCGTGGGAGCGCGTGTTCCTGCTCTACGACGTGGAACTGGCCAACAAGGCTTACGCCGGCACCGACGCCGTGCTGCACATGGCCTATCAGGTGGTCAACCTCAAGATCGCCAAGACCGAGGCCTTCCTGGGCACCGCGCAGAGCATCGTGGACGCCATCGGCAGCGGGCAGTTTCAGCACGTTCAGAGCAAGGTGGCCGAGATCATCGTGATGCTCGAGATTATGAAGGGGCTGGAGGCGGCTGCGCTGGCCGATGCGGAGCCCAACAGGTACGGTGTGATGACCCCGGCACGTGGCCCGCTGGACGCCGCCCGCAACTATTACCCCGCCAACCACGCCCGCCTGCCGGAGCTTCTGCAACTGCTGGGCGCGTCTGGCATCATCATGATGCCCAGCAAGGCTGACCGTGAAGGGCCGCTGGGTGAGCAGATCGCCAAGTACCTGCAAGCGGGCCGCGCCACCGCCGAGGAACGGCTTAAGCTGTTCCGGCTGGCCTGGGACATGTCGATGAGCAGCTTCGCCGGGCGGCAAACGCTCTACGAGCGCTACTTCTTCGGTGACCCGGTGCGGATGCATTCGGCGCTGTACGAGGTGTTTGACAAGCAGCCCTACGTGGAGCGCATCCAGGCCTTCCTGAAGCGCGAGGACAAACGTGAGGCGGTGGCGGCAGATGACTGAAGCCGGTCGGCCGAACATCATTCGCATCGCCCACGCCGTTTTCACCGTCAAGAATCTGGAGGCCAGCCGCGAGTTCTACGTTGATCTGCTGGGCATGAACGTCCTTCACGAGGAGCCGGGCGCGCTGTACCTGCGCGGCGTGGAAGACCGCGAGTGGACGCTGAAGCTGGAAGAAAAGGGCACCTCTACCGTGCGTCACCTGGCCTACCGGGTGCACGGTGAGGGCGATCTGGACGCGCTGGTGGCCCTGGCCGAGCGCGAGGGTCTCCCCCACCGCTGGGAGGAGGAGTTGGACCGCCCCCGGCTGCTGCGAATGCAGGACCCCTTCGGTGTGCCGGTGGCCTTCTACCACGTCAGCCAGAAGTACCCGTGGCTGCTGCAGGACTTCCACCTGCACCGGGGACCGGGCCTGCAGCGCGTCGACCACGTCAATGTGATGGTGCCGGACGTGGAACAGACCATGCGCTGGTACATGGATACCCTGGGCTTCCGCCTGTCCGAGTACACCGTGGACGAGCAGGAACGCTACTGGGCTGCCTGGATTCAGCGTCGCGGCGGCGTGCACGATCTGGCCCTGACCAATGGCCCCGGTCCCCGGCTGCACCACTGGGCCTACTGGATGCCCGACGCCATGTCCATCCTGCGGACCTGCGACATTCTCGCGGGCGCGCGGCAGCCCGAGCGCATAGAGCGTGGACCCGGGCGGCACGGCGTGTCCAACGCCTTCTTCCTGTATGTCCGGGACCCGGACGGCCACCGCATCGAGCTGTACACCAGCGACTACATCACCGTCGACCCGGACTTCGAGCCTATCCGCTGGCTGCGCGACGACCCGCGCCGCCAGACGCTGTGGGGGGCCAGAACGCCGCGCAGCTGGTTTGAGGAGGCGTCCGAGATGGAGGCCTTTGACGGAGGCACGGTGCCGCCGGTGGCCGGGGAACTCACCGGCATTCCCATCCACGTGATCTGAATGGAAAACGAGGGTGCGGGTGCCGGTGACCCGGCGGGGCACGGTCCCAGGTCCGTTCTGAAGCCCCGGAGAGCGTGGTTGCTCTTCGGCCTTTCATCATTCAGGTGAAACGATTCAGCTCAGGTCTCTATGATGGGGCGAAGACAACTGATATCCCATTCACAGGAGGCCTTATGTCCGGTTCCCCAGCACTCCTTCCTGCTGCACCTGTGGTGCGGCAGGCCGAGCCGCCCAATCTCGAGCCGCCCTTTCACGCACTGGACGGGCGCATCACACCAACCGAGGGTGTCTATGTCCGCAGCCATTTTCCCGCACCTGAACTGGACGAAAAGCGGTGGCGGCTCCGGATAGGCGGCCTGGTGCACTCACAGCTGGAACTCTCCTTTGAAGAGCTGAAATCCATGCCGGCCCGAACCATCGCCGCCACGATGGAATGTGCGGGTAACAACCGGATCTACCTGTCGCCCCGCATGCCCGGCGTGCAGTGGGACCTGGGGGCGGTGGGCACGCCCGAGTGGACCGGCGTGCCGCTGCGTGACGTGCTGGAGCGTGCAGGGCTGAGAACCAACGCGCTGGAGGTTGTCCTTGAGGGGGCCGACTGCGGCACCCTGACCGATCCGGGCCGCACCCCCGGCGACATCCACTACGCCCGCAGCCTGCCTCTGGACAAGGCACTGGACGACGTCGTGCTGGCCTACGCCATGAACGGACAGCCACTGACACGCGATCATGGGTTTCCGCTGCGCGCCGTGGTGCCGGGCTGGTACGGCATGGCGGCTGTCAAATGGCTGCGCACCCTGCACGTCACCGATTCCCCCTACCAGGGGTTCTTCCAGACCGTGGACTACTCGTTCTGGCAGAAAAGAGACGGGCTCTCGCCGCAGATGCGGCCGGTGACCACCATGCTGGTCAAGGCGCAGATTGCCCGGCCGGCCCCACACGCCACGGTGACGGCGGGAAGTATCTACGAGGTGACCGGCGCGGCCTGGACCGGCGAAGGTGACGTGACGCGGGTGGAGGTGAGCAGCGACGGCGGGCACACCTGGGCCGACGCCGAGCTGCTCGACGCCCCACTGGCCGGCGTGTGGCGGCGCTGGCGGTTCAGTTGGCACGCGCCCGAGGAGCCCGGCACGGTCATCCTGAAAGCCCGTGCCACCGATTCGGCGGGCCGCACGCAGGAGGAAGGCCACGACGCTGGACGCGGAGGTTACATGATCAATTTTCCATTGCCGGTTACGGTGTATGTCAAGGGTGGCCGGCCGTGACGGCGGAGGAGCGCGTGATTCCCACAGCAGCTCTCGCCGGGCTGGCCGGCGAACTGCAGGCGGCTGAAGCCAGCGGCATTCAGATCGCTCCCCTTTCCGAACGCTATCCGGGCATGACCTTTGCAGACGCCTACGCGGTGCAGCGGGCCTGGGTGGAGCTCAAACTGGAGGCCGGTGGGCGGGTGCGTGGCCACAAGATCGGGCTGACGTCGCGGGCCATGCAGCTGGCCTCGCAGATCACCGAACCCGATTACGGCACCCTGCTGGCCAGCATGTTCTACGAGCCCAACGGCGACATTCCGCTGTCGGACTTCGTGGCGCCGAAGGTGGAGGTGGAACTGGCCTTCCTGCTCAGGACGGACCTGAAAGGACCGGAGGTGACCGTGTTCGACGTGCTGCGCGCCACCGAGTACGTGACCCCGGCCGCCGAGATTATCGACGCACGCATCCAGCGGACCAGTGCCCAGACCGGTAAGCCGCGCCGGGTGTTCGACACCATCAGCGACAACGCCGCCAATGCCGGGGTGATTGTGGGAGGCAGCGCCGTGAAACCTGACGCCATTGACCTGCGCTGGGCGGCGGCGCTGTGCATCCGCAACGGTGTAATCGAGGAAACCGGGGTGGCGGCGGGCGTGCTGGGTCATCCGGCACAGGGCATTGCGTGGCTGGCCAACCGGCTGGCCCCGCACGGCGAACATCTGAAGGCCGGAGAGCTGGTGCTGGCCGGCTCGTTTACCCGCCCGGTGGACATCGCTTCCGGCGACGTGTTTACTTTCGACTACGGGCCGCTGGGCACATTCTCGTGCCGGTTCGCCGGACAGGCGCGGGGGGCGGCCCATGGCTGAGAATACCTTTAAGGCGGCCCTGGCCCGCGGTGAAACGCTGTGCGGCCTGTGGCTGGCGCTGGCCGATCCCTACAGCGCCGAGGTCTGCGCCGGGGCGGGCTTCGACTGGCTGCTGATCGACGGCGAACATGCGCCCAACGATCTGCGCAGCACCCTGGCCAGCTTGCAGGCGCTGGCCGCGTACCCGGTGGTTCCCCTGGTGCGCCCGCCAGTGGGTGACACGGTGGGGATCAAGCGGCTCTTGGACATCGGTGCGCGCAACATCCTGATTCCGATGGTCGAAACGCCCGAGCAGGCGCGCGAACTGGTGGCCGCCACCCGTTACCCGCCGCGCGGCGTCAGGGGCGTGGGGGCAGCCCTGGCGCGGGCCAGCGGCTTTGGGCGCGACGCGGCGTACCTCAGTCACGCCGATGACGGCGTCTGCCTGCTGCTGCAGATCGAGTCGGTGGCCGGACTGGCGGCGCTCGACGAGATCGCAGCGGTGGACGGGGTGGACGGCGTGTTCATCGGCCCGGCAGATCTGGCGGCGTCGTTCGGGCAGCTGGGCCAGCCGGGCCACGCCGATGTTCAGCAGGCCATTCAGGACGCTGCGCGACGCATCCGGGCGGCAGGCAAGGCTGCGGGCATTCTGTCCACCGACGAGGCCCAGGCCCGGGTGTATCTGGACTGGGGCTACACCTTCGTTGCAGTGGGCACCGACGTGACCCTGCTTGCACGCGCCACATCAGGGCTGGCGGCGCGCTTCAGGACTGATTGAAGCCTGCTCGTCACGTGACGAGCAGGCTTCCCCCACGGTTGACGGAGCCCGTCTCCTCTACCCTGCGTCCATGATCGTCGCCTTTGTCAATCCCCAGTCCACCCTGCTCGGCGTGGACCCCACCGCCGAGCAGGAGCGCACGGCCGCCGGCCTCTCTGCACTGCTGCAGCAGGCCGAACTGATTCCCGTAACCGGCATGGACGAGGCCGAGCTGCTGTCGGTTCCGGCTGCCTTCACGTCCTGGCAGATTTTGCGGCACGGCGCGGTGGTGATCGGTCCTGACGGCATGGAAGACGTCCCGTGGCGACGCCTGACCCTGGAAACACAGCAACTGCGGGCAGACGGGCTGCAGCTGGCTTTTCAGGCCGCCACACATATCAGCCAGCTGGCGCAGCTGGAACTGGACGTCACGCTGACCCAGCATTCCGGGCTGCCCCTGATGGTGGAACTCAAACACCCCTACGGGCTGGAGCTGGCGCTGGTTCAGGCCGAACGCGAGCTGCGCGAATGGCTGGATGGCGGCCCGTTTCAGGCCGATCTGCGTGTGCTGAAGCAGGCAGACACCCTGACCCTGCTGCCGCGTGAACTTACCCCCGAGAGCGCGGTGAATTACGTGCTGGGTCAGCTGCCACCCGAGGTGACCCTGGTTCTGGGAGTCAGCGCGCACGAGGGAGACGGCGCGTACCTGGCCCTGTGCGACTACGCCGTGTTGCCGGGGGACAGCGCGTGGCTGAGACGGCCCACGCCGGAAGAGGACGAGTAACCGCAGCCCGCCGGAACACGCTTCCTTTCAGGAGTACGTTCTGGGAAGGTCCTGACATCCTGGGCGGCACGCTGGTTGTGAATGGCCAGCGTCTGGAACGCAGGTGTCGCCGGTACCGGCCCGCTGCTCGTCACGTGACGAGCAAACAACCCAGACGGCGGATCTTCCCGTTCAACGCCCTGGGGAGCCCCGTGGAGGGTAGGGTCAGGGCGCCGTTTAACAGTCGGCTGCCTCCTGAAGGCGTGCCTATTCCGACAACAGACGCTCCACCTGCCGCAACAGCTTTTCCAGCTGGGTCCGTTTGCGGGCGTCCAGACGCTCCAGGGTCTTCTGGTCGCCCAATTGCCGGGCCAGCGCCTTCCAGTTGTCGTCGGCGGGCGGCGTCGGTCTGATTGCCTCGCGCAACCCCTGAACCGTGGCACCCTCGCGGGCCTGCGTGATCAACTTTGCACGCTGCTCTGCGTTTGCCACCCGCCCGATCACCAGCGCCTTGCGGTAGTCCAGGCCCTCACGCACAGCGGACTGCACGTCGCCGGGCAGGTTGAGTACGGCGGCGCGGTTGCGGATAAAGCTGCGCCAGGTTTCTCCGCCCAGCGCGCCGAAGGCCCTGTCCAGGCCCGCTACCCGCTCTGGATCCTGGTCAGGGTGACGGTCCAGAGCGAACATGCGGGCCACCGCTTCGCTTTCCGGTGAGTCCAGCACGGCGGCAGCCACCTGCAACCGCGCCCGCACCTCCTCAATCACGTTCAGGTTCTCTCGCTGCAGGTTCTCCACCGCCGCGGCCATGCGGGCGTCGGTGTCGCTCAGGGTGCGGATCAGAACCGGCACCTCGCTCAGGCCCGCCTGCTGGGCCGCACGCCAGCGCCGCTCGCCTGCCACGATCTCGAAACGTTCCGGCCCCAGAGGACGAACCAGAAGAGGCTGCAAGACGCCCTGCTCCCTGACGCTGCGCGTCAGTTCGTCCAGGGCCCCCGGCGCGAAGTGGCTGCGCGGCTGGAACTGACCCGGCTGCAGCTGGCTCAGGGGCAGGGTGGTTCCGGCAGGCTGGGTCAGCGAGTCCACCCCCTGCACCAGCCCGCTCAGGCGCGAGCCAATCACCGGACGGGCTTTGCGGGTCACGCCTCACCCCGAACGGGTGTGGCATCGCCCAGAGTCAGGCCAGCAATCTCCACCTGCAGGCCCACAGCCCGCGCGATCTCGCCCGTGACCCTCAGGACGTCACGGTGCACTGGTGATCCAGGGGCATACACCCCGACCGGTTGCCCCGCGCTGGAACTGTCGTTCCACACAGCGCCCCGGTCTGCGATGGGGCTGGCGATGGGGGAGAGCAGGCCCTGCAGCGCCGCGTACGCCTCGCGGTCATGGGAGCGGCGCGAGTCGTAAAGGGTGGGCACGTACAGCGCCACGGTCAGGTCTGGACGCAGCTTGCGGTAGGTGGCCATTGCCTCGGACAGCCCCGCCAGCGCGTTCATGCCTTTCTGGCGGGTCGGCACCGGCACAATCAGGTGGTCAGCGGCCAGCGCCCCCAGAATCGACAGCTGACCCAGGCTGGGCGGACTGTCGATCAACACCACGTCGTAGCGATCCGCCTGGGCCGCGAGCGCCTGACGCAGGTGCAGGTGCGCGCCCACCACCCCCATCATCTGCCCCTCGGCCAGGGCCAGCGACACGTCGCTGGGAATCAGATGCAGGCCGTGGACCTCGGCCGGCGCAGGCAGTGGGTCGCCGCGCGTAGCCGTGCTGTAGATGGTCTGGGCCTGGGTCACGCCGCTGACGCCCAGCCAGTCGGTCAGGTTGGCCTGCGGATCGAGGTCCACGAGCAGCACACGCAACCCCGAGTGTGCCAGCGTATAGCCCACATCGCGGGTCAAGCTGGACTTCATGACCCCTCCGGCGTGGTTAAAGAGTGTCAATGTCCGCATGAACCCCAATCTACCGCGCCACCGAGGACAATCGGCGCTGGAAAACGGTTGCTCGTCACGTGACGAGCAACCGGGCCAGGCTCAGTGTCTGGCAGAAAAACCCCGTTGGCAAGGAGGCGAGAGCAGATGTGGGGGCGCACACAGCACCAGGGCATCCGCACGCATGCACATGTCAGGAGAGGAAAGAGGACAGGATCATTCCACAGGCCCTGGTGTTGTTCACGCTGCAGCTACACTTCAACCTTCAGCCTCGCCGGCTGATCCGTGATTTCAAACAGCTCGGTGTTCGGGGACACCGTAATCTGGCCGAAGTTCTCCAGCAGCTCGCGGTAGGCGTGGGCCACTGGATTGGGCTTGCGGTCCAGGGTGTACAGACCATTGGTGTTGACCGTGCCCCTCTTCTCGGCCAGCTCAATGTCCCAGTCGATCTGATCGGTCAGGCTGTACCACGTGAAGCCAACGACAGGCGTTCCCTCCTGACGCAGCCGCATCACATTCATCCACTGCTTCCACAACCAAGTGGGGGCCAGCTCAAGATCAGCGACGTTGGTCTCGCTGTGAAACACCGGCTTCATGTAGCGCTGGTGGTAGCCCTTGACGATCTGGTACCAGCCAAACACGTCCTCGCCGAAGATCATCTCACCGTCGGGTTTGATGATCTTTTCGTTGTGACCGTAATAGTCGCTGCCCATGATCTGATGACCCGGCGGCTCCCCGGCCATGAACCACTCGTACTCCTCGCGGGATAGACCGTTGTCCATCAGGTACAGCAAGACTTCCGCATCGGGTGCCACGGCGTAGTTCAGGTCCAGTGACAGAAACCGCAGGTGGTTCTGCATCGAGATCTCGCGGCGGGGCTCCGGGCTGGCGTCATGCATGTACTCTGCGCTCTCGGCCTGCACGATAATCGCGTCGGAGCGCACGCGCGCAATCGACTGGCAGGCCAGAATGTTGGCGGCCACGCCGTGCTTGAGGGCGGTTACAAAACCCCGGTCGGACTTGAGCTGCTCGTTCCACAGGCCGTCCTGGGCGCTGGCCTTGGCAGTGACGTACATCTCGTTGACGGGCGTGTAGTAGCGCACCCAGGGATAGCGCATCGCCACCGCCTCGGCGTACTCGGCAAAATGGACCGGCAATTCCGGGTTCTGGTAGTTGCCCAGCCAGTCCGGTACCCCGAAATGCATCAGGTCGAGAATCGGCGTGATGTCCAGACGGCGCATCTCGGCCATCACCTGGTCGGCAAACTCCCAGTCGTACTTGCCGGGTCCCTGGTGAACACGGTAATAGGGGAGACCGTAGCGCAGGTATTTAAGCCCCAGGTCCTTGACCAGATGCAGGTCCTCCTGCCAGCGCCCGTAGTGATGGCCTTCTTCCAGCTGATCGCGGCGAACCCTGCCGTGTTCGATGGTGGGATACGAACACTCGATGCCGGTGGCGAACATGAAGTTGCCGGCCTGTCCGGTAGGCAGGCCCCTGCCGCTGCTGCCCGCTGCGCCGCCGAACTCGTCGCCGCTGTAGTTGCCGTCGCCCAGCTGGTCCTTGACGATCTCCAGAAAACCCCTGCTCATTGGTCTGCCCCCCGCACCCTGGCAGGCCTCACGAGTCGCTCGACAGCTTGCCACCAGTGACGTGCAGCAGCGAGCCGGTCACAAAGGAACTGTCCTGGCAGGCCAGGTAAACGTAGGCCGGGGCCAGCTCTTCCGGCTGTCCAGGGCGGCCCAGCGCCACCTCATGGCCGAACTTCTGGACCTCTTCAAGCGGCATGGTGCCGGGAATGTTGGGGGTCCAGACTGGTCCGGGCACCACCGCGTTGACGCGCACGCCGTTGCCCAGTTTGCCAAACTGCAGGGCCAGCGACTTGGTCAGTGCGTGGATCCCGCCCTTGGACGCCGTGTAGTCCACCAGGATCGGATTGCCCGTCTCACCGACAATCGATCCGGTGTTGATGATCGCGTCGCCCTCTTTCAGATGCGGCAACGCAGCCTGAATCATGAACACATACCCGAAAAGGTTGGTCTCCAGCGTGCGTCGCAGTTGCTCCTCGCTGATGTCCAGAATGCTGTCCTGCGTCGCCTGGAAGGCGGCGTTGTTCACCAAGACATTCAGGCTGCCGTACTGGTCCACCGTCTGATTTACGGCGTCCAGGCAGGCGGCCTTCTGGCGCACATCGGCTTTAATGACCAGACACTGGCCCCCGCGATCTTCCACCATCTGTCCGGTGGTCTGCGCGTCGCCATCGTTCTCGTTGTACAGGATGGCCACCTGCGCACCTTCCAGCGCAAAGGCCAGCGCCACCGCCCGCCCAATGCCGGAATCAGCCCCAGTCACCAGCGCAACCTTGCCTCTGAGTTTGTCCGCGGCCCGGTACTGCTTCAGGTCACTCTGCGGCTGGATCCCCATCTCGGACTGCTTGGCCGGGTAGGGCAGGGTTTCGGCGTTCTTGAAATCTTCGGACGTGGGTCGGTTGGGCATGGGCGCCTCCTTGAATGAAGCCCATGCTGTGACAGCCTGACCCCTGCTTGTGTCTGCTGCGCTACGCGGCGGCGCAGTTTCAAGAAACGCTGAAGGGAGGGCAGAGGCCTCCGGCCGCCCTGCGGCGGCACGGCCCTTAGCCCACGTCAATCATCACTTTCATGCTGCTCCGCTTTTCCCGATCCACAAACTCGAACGCTTCAGGCGTCTGATCAAATGGGAAGCGGTGGGTGACCAGCGCGTCCAGATCAACTGCGCCGCTGGCCACCAGTCCGATGGCCGCCGGGTAGCAGTTGGCATAACGGAACACGCCGCGCAGGGTGACCTCGCGGCTGGCGGCCGACACGATGTCCAGGCTGACCTCCGGGTCCGGTGGCAGGCCCACCAGCACCGCCCGGCCGCCAGGCCTCGGCGCGGCCAGGGTCATGCGCGTGGTCGGCAGGCTGCCTGCCGTCTCAAAGGCCACGTCCACCCCCGCGTGGGTCAGCGGCAGGTCACTCCGCGTCAGTTCGTGGATCACGGCCAGCACGTCCTGGTTGCGGGCATTGATGGTGTGCGTGGCCCCCACCCTGCGCGCCACTTCCAGCCGGAAGTCTTCCAGATCGACGGCGACGATGGTGGTGGCCCCTGCCGCCTTCGCCGCCTGAATGGTGGTGCAGCCAATCGGCCCCGCGCCGAACACAGCCACACTTTCCCCAGGCCCTACATTGCCCTTACGGGCTGCCCAGATGCCCACCGCCAGCGGTTCCAGCAACGCCCCCGCATCGTCACTGATGCTGGCGGGCAGCTTGAAGGCGAAGTCATCCGGCCACACCACGTACTCGCCCAGCGCGCCGTTGACCGGTGGCGTGGCCATGAAGGTCATGTGCGGGCACAGGTTGTATTCACCGCCCTTGCAGTACACGCAGCGGCGGCAGGGGTAGCCCGGCTCCAGCGCCACCCGGTCTCCCACCGCCAGACTGGTCACGCCCTCGCCCAACGCGTCCACGACGCCCATGACCTCGTGGCCCAGCACCAGCGGAGCCTCTACCACGAAAGGACCGATGCGCCCGTGGGTGTAGTAATGCACGTCGCTGCCGCACACGCCGATGCGCCGCACGCGTACGCGTACCTCACGGGGGCCGGGGGCGGGCACCTCGCGAGTTTCCCATTTTAAATTACGGATGCCATGCAACACGCTGGTCCGGGAAAGCTGCGTTTCCGGGCTGGTGGGGGGATGGTCAATGAAAGTCATAGCTACGCCTCGGTTTTGACTGGGTGGGGCAGGGAAGGGGCGGCTGTCAAGAACGGTGTCCAGCAGGAGACGGCGCCGTGTCATCTGAGCGAGACGTTTCTATCAACGCCTCCACTGCGCCGACAGGGCCGAGGCGGCGCAGGCCTTCGCGGGCCGCCAGATACGCGGCCTTGAAACGTGGGTTGTCACCCAGCTCACCGAACACTTCCTTGAGTTGCAGGAACGCACCGGGCTGGGCAGTCTCGCGGCGCACAGCCTCTAGAAGTGTCGGACCGCGCTGATCCTGGAGCGGCGGGACCGGGCCGCCCGCATTCACCGCCTCCAGATATGCCGCCCACGAGGCCACCACCAGCGCGGCGTGACTGATCTCGCCGTCCCGCGCCAGTTGATCGCGGACCACCGGCAGCAGGAACTTGGGAATGCGCTCGGAGCCGTCAAAGATCAGGCGGGCCAGGGTGTCCTGAATGGCCGGGCTGGCGAAACGCTCGATCAATTCGTGCTGGTAGACGTTCAGGTCTATACCGGGCACGGGCTTCAACGTCGGCACGCCTTCACGGCCCATGTAACCCAGCAAAAAATCCACGAAAACGGGCCGGCGGCAGACCTCGTGAACGTAGGTATGCCCGGCCAGCAGGCCCAGGTAGCCCATCGCCTGATGCGCAGCGTTCAGAAGCCGCAACTTCATCAGCTCGTAGGGTTCCACATCGGCCACCAGTTGCACGCCCACCGTCTCCAGCGGGGGCCGTCCCAGCGTGAACCGGTCTTCCAGAACCCACTGCGTGAAACTCTCGCCGATCACCGGCCAACCGTCGACGATGCCGGACTGCGCGGCCAGTTCCTGCCGGTCCCGGTCGGTGGTCATGGGTGTGATGCGGTCCACCATCGAGTTGGGAAAGGCGACTTCATGGGCAATCCAGTCGCCCAGATTGGCGTCCTTGAGGCGTGCGAAGGCCGACAGTACACCCTGCGTCACGTGGCCGTTGCCCTGGATATTGTCGCAGGACACAACGGTAAACGGCGGAATTCCGCGTTCACGGCGGCGGCGCAGACCCTCGGTCATCAGGCCGAACACTGTTCGGGGCACGGCGCCCACTTGCAGATCGTGGGCGATGTCAGCGCCCGTCGCATCGAACTCGCCCGTCGCGTTGTTCAGGCTATAGCCGCCCTCAGTCACGGTCAGCGACACGATGCGCGTGGCAGGATCGGCCAGCTTCTCGATCACCCGGTTGGGATCGTCCGGGGCAAACAGAAACTCGTGAATTGCGCCGATCACGCAAGTCTCCGTCTCGCCCGCCGGGGATTTGGTGACCAGGGTGTAGAGATGGTCCTGCGCAGCAAGGATGTCCCGCATCCGGGCGTCGCCGGGCAGTACGCCCACGCCGCAGATCGCCCACTCGGCCTGGCCCCCGGAATTCAGCACCCGGTTCAGATACATCGCCTCGTGCGAGCGGTGAAAGCCGCCGACGCCGAAATGCACGATGCCGGTGCGGAGCGTACGCGGATCGTACTCGGGTACGGCCACGCCAGGGCCGAGTTGATCGAGGTTGTTCAAGTTGAGCTGGGTCATGGATGACGCTCCAAAGAGGTTCGAGACAGGGACTTAGAGTGGACTTTATTCGACCAATTGAACGATCAGATCGGCACGGGCGCGGGTGGCGTGAATGAGGGCGGCGTTGGGCCCATCCACCGTCTCCACCCAGGAGGCTGCCTCGTCGGGAGCTTTGCCGAAAGCCACGTGACGAGCATGCAGACGTGAGAGGCGCACACTGTCGGGCAAGTCCAGAAACCAGACCGCATCCAGCACGGGTCTGACCCGGCCCCACGCCCCATCGTTCAGCAACAGGTAATTGCCCTCGGTAAGAATCAGGGGCGTCCCAGCGGGAACAGCAATGGCGCTGCCAATGGACGCTTCAAGGTGGCGGTCAAAGGTGGGAGCGTACACCGTCTGGTCCTTTTCCGCGCGTAGCCGTTCAAGCAGCGCCGCATAGCCGCCCGCGTCGAAGGTATCCGGTGCGCCCTTGCGGTCACGGCGGCCCAATCGGTCCAATTCCGCGTTCGCCAGATGAAAGCCGTCCATGCCCACCAGCGCCGCCCCAGCTCCCAATTCTTCAGCCAGCGCCGCGCAGAGGGTGGACTTGCCCGCCCCCGGTGCGCCCACGATGCCCAGAATGCGCCGCTCACCGTGGACGGTGGTGGCCCGCGCCCGCGCCAGCAACTCGGCCAGAGTCGCCCGAACGGTTTCGGGAGAGGCCAGGTGTGGATGGGGAGGTGGGGCAGTCATCTCAATTCTCCATTGGGGATACGGGCGTGCAGCAGACGCATTTGCCTGCTTTATTTGACTGCCCCGAAACTCAGGCCGCGCACCAGCTGGCGCTGGGCCACCCAGCCGAAGATCAGCACCGGCAGCACAGTCAGGACGGCGGCGGCGCTCATTTGTGCCCAGAACAGGCCCATGCTGGTCTTGAATGAGCTGATGAACACGCTCAGCGGCGCGGCGTCCGAACTGGTGAGGTTCACCGCAAAGAAGACCTCATTCCACGCGAAGATCACTGCCAGCAGCGCGGTGGCCGCCATACCCGGCGCGGACAGCGGCAGCGCGATCCTAAAGAATTCCTGCGCCACCGACGCGCCGTCCACCTTGGCGGCCTCGTAGATGGCAAAGGGGATCTCGGTCATGTAACTGTGCATCATCCAGACCACCAGCGGCAGGTTCATGGTGGTGTACATCAGGATCAGTCCCGGCAGGGTGTCGAGCAGGCTCAGGTTACGGAACAGTAAGAACAGCGGCACGATCACGCCCACGGCCGGCATCATCTTGGTGGACAGCATCCAAGTCAGCGTGTTCTGCGCGCGGGTGGTGGGGTAGACGGCCAGCGCAAACGCGGCGGGCAGCCCCAGCACGAACGCCAGCACGGTGCTGCCGACGGCGGCGATCACGCTATTTTTCAACGCCGGAAAGTAACTGGGCAGCGCGTTCTTGAAGTTCTCCAGGATCGGCGTGAAGGCAAAGACGGGTGGGCTGGCAAAGGCCTCGGCCTCGGTCTTGAAGGCGGCCAGAAACATCCACACCAGCGGGAACAGGAAGGCGAGAGCCACGGCGTAGGTGATCACGGTCAGCACGGTGTTGCGCACCTTGATGCGGCTCTTGTCCCGTCTGACCGGCGCTGAAGTGCTGGGTACGGTGGTCATGTCAGCCCCCCTTATTGGTCCGGTTGTTGCGGTTGATCATCCGCAGCAGGTAGACCGCCAGGATGTTGGTCAGGATCACGGTGATCACGCCCGCCGCGCTGGCCAGACCGATGTTGTACTCGGCGAATGCCTTCTGGTAGATAAAATACGGCAGGTTGGTGGTGGCCAGTCCCGGCCCCCCGGAAGTCGAGCCGTAGATCTCGCCGTAGACCTGAAGCAGGGCAATGGTCTCCATCAGCACCACCACCTGAATGGCCTGAGTCCAGTGCGGCATCACGATGTGCTGGAACTCCTGTAAGGGGCTGGCTCCGTCCAGGCGGGCGGCTTCCAGTTGATCGTCGGGGAGGCTCTGCAGTCCCGTCAGCAGGATCAGCATGGCGAACGGCGTCCACTCCCAGGTGATCATGGCGATCACGCTGGCCATCGGGTACTGCGCCAGCCAATCCACCGGCTGCCCGCCCAGCGAGGCCACCACCCACGAGAAGAAGCCGAACACTGGGTTCAGGAGCATGTTCTTCCAGACCACCGCCGTGACGATAGGCATCACCAGAAACGAGCTGATCATCAGGGTGCGCAGCAGTCCCCGCCCCGGAAAATTGCGGTTGAGCAGCATCGCCATCGCGCCGCCGATCAGCAGGGTCAGGATCAAGGTGCCGCCCGCCAGCACAACGGTGTTCCACACGACTTGCAGGTTCTGAGGGTTGGTCAGCAGCGTGGCGTAATTGCCGAAGCCGATGAATGGGCGGTTGTCGGGAATAACCAGGTTGTAATTGAAGAACGAGTAGTAGATGGTCATGAAGAACGGCACCTGCGTGGTCAAGATCAGGTAGAGCATGGCCGGCCAGATCAGCGCGGCGGGCGTCAGCTTGAGGCCGCGCTTGGGGGCGGGTGGACTGGCCGTGGTGGTGGTTGGACGGACGGCGGTGGTCATGGGGTCCCCTTGTGACCGCACACAGAAGGTGGCAGTGGTCAGAACGTGACAGCAGCTGGGCAGACAGAACGCGTGGGAAAGGCCGATTCCGCAAAAAATGAGGAGGAGACAGGCAATGTGCCTCAGCCTCCTCCTACACCTAACTGGAAGCGCCGGGATTTACTTCTGGTAACCGCCTTCCTTGGCAGCCTTCTGGGCGGCGTCCTGCGCCTGCTTCAGCGCCTGGTCCACGGTGGTCTGACCGCTGATGGCCCCGGCCAGGAACTGACCGACCTGCGTGCCCAGCGCCTGAAACTGCGGGATGGCGACGTACTGGATGCCCGTGTAAGGAACGGGTTCCTTGGTGGCATTGGTCACGTCGGCGCTGTTGATGGCGCCCAGAACCAGACCGCTGAACGCGCCGGCGGCCTTCTTGTAGTTGGGGTTGTTGTAGGTGCTGGTGCGGGTGCCGGGAGGCACCGACGCCCAGCTGCCCTTTTCCTTGGCGACCAGCGCGATGTACTCCTGACTGGTGGCCCAGGTGATGAACTTGAAGGCCGCGTCCTCCTTCTTGGTGCTCTTGGGAATCGCCAGGTTCCAGCTCCAGTACCAGTGGTTGCCCTTGGGCGTCCCGGGGCCGACCGGCGCGTTGGCAAAGCCTACCGACTTGGTGATCTTGGAGCTGCTGGGATCGCTCAGGAACCCGGCGGCCACGGTGGCGTCCACCCACATGCCGCACTTGCCCTGGCTCATCAGGGTCAGGTTCTCGGTAAAGCCGTTGCCGGTGGCGCCGGGAGGACCGTACTTCTTGATGGTGTCCACGTAGAAGGTCATGGCGTTCTTCCAAGCCGCGGAGTCGAGCTGCGCATTCCAGTCCTTGTCGTACCAGCGCCCGCCGAAGGTGTTCATCACGGTGCTGAACACCGCCATGTTCTCGCCCCAGCCGGGCAGGCCGCGCAAACAGATGCCGTATACACCCTTGCTGGGGTTATGGATCTTGGCGGCGAAGCCCTGGATCTGGCTCCAGGTGGGGCTTTGCGGCATGGAGATGCCTGCGGCCTTGAACAGATCCTTGTTGTGGTACGTCATGCTGCTCTCGGCATAGAACGGCACGGCGTACAGGTTGCTGTTCACCGTCAGTGCCTTGCGGACCCCGGGAATGATGTCGTCGAGGTTGTAACTCTTGGCAATCTCGGGGTTCTTGGCAAACATCGGCGTCAGCGGATCGAGCCAGCCGTTCTTGGCCCAGATTGGCACCTCGTAGGCCCCCACCGTGGCGACGTCGAAGCCGCCCGCGTTGCTCGCGACGTCCAGCGTGACCTTCTGGCGCAGTTCGTTCTCGGGCAACACCACCCATTTCACATTGATGTCCGGGGACTTCTTGGTGAACTCCGGCGTCAGCTTCTGCATCGTGACCATGTCCGGGTTGTTCACGGTGGCGATGGTAATGGTGGTGGCAGCCTGGGCGGCAGTGAAGGTCAGGGCGAGGCTGAGCGTGATCAGTCGTTTCATGGGTATACCTCTGGCAACGCCGCGCACTCCAGAGCGGCGAGGGCATGGAGCGGCAAACCTGACATACGGGCCTGACGCGCTCGGTTCGACCAGGGCGATCCCCGGCCAGGTGATGAATGGTCTCGTGGCCATGATTGAATCATAGTTTTTTTCATTCGTCAAATCTTATTTCTTGAACTCGGAACAGAGTTTGTATCCAATGGCCACGGGGCCATGGCGATCCATGTCGCCAGCGTAAACACTGTCTGCTGGACACCCTGCCGGGGCGCACCCATTACAATGGCCCGCGTGTCAACGATTCAGGATGTCGCGCGGCTGGCCGGAGTCTCGGCCACCACGGCCAAACGGGCCCTGCGTGATCCGGACAAACTCACGCCCGAAACGCTGATGCGGGTGCAGGAGGCCATCGCGCAGCTGCACTACGAACCCGATGTGCGGGCCGGAAGCCTGCGCGGCGGCCAGAGCCGCACGGTGGGCCTGGTGGTGGCCAGCATTGTCGAGCCGTTCTTCGCGCAGTTCGCCCGCGCCGCCGCGCGGCAGCTCAAGGCCGCCGACTACACCCTGATCATCAGCGAGAACGAGTACAGCGCCCGGCTGGAGCTGCCTGAATTGCGCCGCCTGTACGGCCAGCGCGTGGCGGCGATCATGTTGCGGCCCGGCTACGGCCCGGACAGCCGGGAGTACCTGGAACGCCTGCGCGGGCGCGGCCTGTTTATTCTGGAGTACGACTACGTGCCGGACGATTCGGCGTTTCCCAGCGTGATGCTCGACAACGCCCAGGCGATGCGTGAAGCCGTAGCGTACCTGCACGGGCTGGGGCACACCCGGATCGCCGCGCTGGGCACCTACGATCCGGTGGTGCACCCGGAGGGCCGCTCACGGACGTTTCCGCAGGCCATGCGTGAGCGCGGCCTGGACGTGCCGCCTGAGTACCAGCGCGTGACGCTGCTCACCGAGGAGAGCGCTTACGCCCTGACGCACGAGTTGCTGGCCCTGCCCGCACCTCCCAGCGCCCTGATCGCCCTAACCGGCACCCAGGCCATCGGCGCGTTCCGGGCCGTACATGAGCGAGGGCTGGACCTGCCCGGCGACCTGTCGCTGCTGACCTTTGACAATTACCCCTGGACCGCGCTTGTCAATCCGCCCATCACAGTCATTGAGCAGCCGGTGGAACAGATGGCTTGGATGGCGGCCGGTGCGGTGTTGCAGGCGCTGGACGGCGACCTCCCCCCGGGGGAAGTGGAGCGGCACGTGGTCCTGCCGGGGCGCCTGATCGTACGCGGCAGCTGCGCCCCGCCCCGCCATCCGCAGCTTGTCTCCAGCCTTTAGGGAGGCCAGGCACCAGAACCACAACGCTGTCAACGTCTGCTGTCAACAATCTGGCTGCCCTGCTACTCTGCGCCCATGCTGGACATCCCGCCCGACTGGACAGGGGGCATCGACGACTTCGTGGAGACCGCCAACACCTGGCTGGCCCGCCTGCTGCCCCTGGACCGCGCCGCCCGCCCCAAAGATGAGGTCAACGCCCGGCTGGTGCGCCACTACACTACGGTTGGCCTCCTCTCGCTGCCCACCCGCGAGGGGCGCGAGGCCCGCTATGAGCGCCGGCACCTGCTGCAACTGCTGGCGCTGCGCCGCGTGATGGCCGATGGCCTGAGCGGCAAGGCCCTGTACAGCGTGCTGTCGGGGCAGGATGAGGACGGTCTGGCGCGGCTGGCCGGAGAAGGGGTGACGCTGGAGCTGGAAGCGGTGGCCGCCAGCCCTGCGCCCAGCGACGCGCTGTCGTACCTTCAAGACCTTAAGGCCAGACCACGTCCCCGCCCCAGGACCAAGGAACGAGGAGAACTGGCGAATGGGACGGCTGTATCTGGGATCTCCAAAATGGTTGCAGGGCTCTCTACCTCCCTCGCGATTCAGCCTCTTGCATTTGCACGCACGGCATTTTTGGATAGAGAACTGCAGAGCCTTAATGCTGTGGCTGCGGAACCTGAACCGGTCCCACCCCCGCCTACAGCAGTTTCACTGTGGCGCGTCACACCCCGTCCCGGCCTGGAACTAACGCTGGACGCGGCGTTCAAGACGCCGCAATCCGAAGCCGAATGGGAACAGCTGCTGACCGATCTGCGCGTGGCATTGGCGACGGTTGACCGGCTATGAAGCCCATGATGGGCGCCTGAATCAGAGGCTCAGACGCCAGCGGACACAGCACGGAAATCGGATGTAGAACGAGAACATATTGTCTTGTTGACATATCAGGTTGTTGATGTAGACTTCACCCAGCTCCACCACAGATTGTCATTGTCCGCCCCCGCTCAGCCGCGTGATCTGGATGCCCAGATCAGGCCGGCTGCCCTCGCCCACGCCGCAAAGGCGTGCGTTTCTAGGAGCCCGCCATGCCGCACGACCACGCCCCCCGCATCGAACTGCTGCCCCTCAAAGCCGGCCTTCCCGCCGGCCAGGACAGTGAAATTACTGTTCTGGCCCGGATCTCTGCGGCCAGCGCCCCACCCCCCGGGAGCCAGCGGGCGCCCCTGAATCTTTCCCTGGTTATTGACCGCAGCGGCTCGATGCAGGGGCAGCCCATCGAGATGGCCCGCCGCGCCGTACAGCTGGCCCTGCGGATGATGCAGCCCCAGGATCGCGTGAGCGTCGTCTCGTTTGACGGACACGTGGAGACGGTGGCGGCCCCGCAACTTGTGGAAGACCCACAGGCGCTGTGCCGACTGGTGGAAGGCGTGACCAGCCGGGGCAACACAGCCCTGCACGCCGGCTGGCTGGAAGGCGCGATGCTCACGGCACAATTTCATGATCCGGGCGCGTTGAACCGGGTGCTGCTGCTCAGCGACGGTCAGGCCAACAATGGTGAGACGCGGACCAACGTGATTGCCCAGCATGTACGCGGCCTGACCTCGCGCGGCGTGGGCACCAGCACGGTGGGCCTGGGCCGCAGCTACGACGAGACGCTGCTTCAGGCGATGGCCGATGCGGGCGACGGCAACTACGAACACATTGAGGACGCCTCTGCACTGCCCGCCTTCTTCAGCGCTGAGATGCAGGGCCTGACCCGCACCACCGGCCAGACGGTCAGCTTGGGCGTCGAGGCCAATCCGGCCCTGGGCAGCCTGCGCCAGGAGATGCTCAATGACCTGCCACAAAATCCCCAGGGCCGCTGGATGTTGCCCAATCTGGTGGACGGCCGTCCGCTGGAGGTGGTGTTCACGGTGCAGGTGCCCGCGCAGGCGGCGGGCTCCTCGCTGGGCGTGACGCGGGTGCGCCTGGCCTGGACGGACCGTAGCGGCGCCAGGCATCGTCTGCGCACCCAGCTGAATCTGCCTGTCCTGGACGCACCTGCATACCAGGGGCTGGGCGAGGATGAGCGGGTGCGCGTGGCGGCCGAGCGCCTGCGGGCCGCACGGGTGCGCGAGGAAGCGGCGGCGTACGCGGAGGCCGGACAGGTTCACCTGTCGCGCGAGGCGCTGATCCGCGAACGCGGGCGCCTGATGGCCCTGAACGCTCCAGGGCTGGCCTGCGAGGCCGAAGCGCTTGGGCAGCTGGACGCCGACTTTGGCCTGGACGAGCAACTGGCCCGCAAACGGGCGGTCAGCCAGAGCTACAACACCCGGCGCAGCAAGCCCCAGTAAGACAGGGCGGCCGTGGGCGCAAGAACACGCTGGCGCGAACACAATGGCCTGCTTCAGACGGTTGCCGCGTCCGTTCAGGGCTAGAGTGACGCGTGCCGCAGAGGAACAGATGACCGCCCCCACTTCCCCCTCTCCCCAGATCCGCGACCTGGGCCTGCTGAGCAACCGCCGCAGCGCCGCACTGGTCACGTCCCTGGGCGAGGTGGTGTGGTACTGCCCGGGACGTTTCGACGCGCCCTCGCTGCTGGCCCGGCTGCTGGACGACGAACGCGGCGGCTCGTGGGCCGTCGATCTGCCGGGCGCAGTCGGGGGGGGGCGCCGCTATCTGGGCGACGGGGGCCATCTGGAATCGGTGTTGCGTACCGGGACACGGCACGCAGAGCTGACCATCACCGATTTCATGCCTTATGGAGACGGCCTGCCGTGTGGCGTGTGCCGCGTCCTCTCGCAGGCACCCCAGCCTTACCGGTTGGTCCTGAACGCCGCGCCCGATTACGCCCGCCGCGCCGTCACCTTGAGTCAGGACGGCGCGGCGGTGCAGATAGACGGTCGGCACTGGCTGTACGCGTCGCACCCAGCCCAGATTCAGGGCGAGTCGGTGGTGGTGGAGGTGCCCGCAGGCGAGGCCGCCTGGGCCTTTCTGAGCGACGAACGCCTGGAAGCCGTGCCCGACTGGGAAACCGTGACGCGCTGGCGCGAGGCGTCGCTGCTGAACTGGCAGAACCTGACCACCCACGCCACCTACCAAGGGCCGTATCAGGACGCCGTGCGCGCCTCACTGCGGGCGCTGCGGCTGCTGACGGACCACACCGGCAACGCAACCATCGCGGCCCCCACCACCAGCCTGCCCGAGGTCCTGGGCGGCGAGAAGAACTGGGACTACCGCTACGTCTGGCTGCGCGACGCGGGCATGGTGGTCAGCGCCCTGACCCGCGCCGGGGGCGACGGCAGCGAGGGCCGGGCCTTCCTGTCCTTTATCTGCGCCCAGGCCACACCGCAACACGGTCTGCCGGCATCCCCCTTTCTTACCGTGGACGGCGGTGAGCCGCCCGAGGAAACCGAACTCGACCTTGCGGGGTACGGGGACAGCCGCCCGGTCCAGATCGGTAACGGGGCGCGCGGACAGCTGCAGCTCGACGCCTACGGCAACGTGTTGCTGGCCGCCAAACTGATCTACGAGCGCTTCGGCACCCGCGAACACTGGGGGGTGATCGAGCGGTTGGCCGAGTTCCTGTGCGGGCACTGGCAGGACGACGATTACGGCATCTGGGAGGAGCGCCGGAAGCGTCCCTACGTGGCCGGTAAGGTGCTGGCCGCCGTTGCGCTGGAATACATCGCCGGGCACAGCCGGGACCCGGCGCAGGCCGCACGCTGGATGGCGGCGGCAGAGGCAGCCCGCGTCTGGGTGGCAGGCAACGCACTCACTGCCGCGGGCGCCTACGCCTACGTGGCCGGTGAGGAAGGGGTGGACGTGACAGCGGTCCTGTACCCGGTGTGGGGCTTCTGCGCTCCCGATTCGCCTGAGATGCTGGCCACGCTGGCGGCGCTGGAGGGTGAGTACTGTCAGGACCACCTGTACTGGCGACACCTGGCCGACGATGACCGCCGCGAAGGCGCGTTTCTGGCCGGAACATTGTGGGTGGCCCAGTACTGGGTGATGCGCGACCCGCCGCGGGCGCGCGTGATTCTGGACGCGGTGTTGGCCTACGCCAACGACCTGGGCCTGCTGCCCGAGATGGCCGATCCCCGCACCCGGGAGCCGCTGGGCAACGGACCACAGACCTTCGTTCACGCCGCCCTGATCGGCCTGGTGGTGGACCTGGCCGCGGCCGAGCGGGCGCAGGAGACACCGTGATCGCCGGGACTCGCGGGACCGGAAGGCCGCCGGGAACGCGCTACCCTTGAGCCTGTGCGACTTCCCGATCTTCTGCGGCTCTCGGCCCTGGGGCTGCGGCGCCGTCCGGTGCGGACCGCGCTGACCGCGCTGGGACTGGCGGTGGCGCTGGGCAGTATGCTGCTCTTTCTGTCGCTGGGCGAGGGTCTGCGCGGGGTGTTCGCCGCCGAGCTGGGCACGGTGGGCCCGGACCTTCAGGTGGCCAGCACGCGGGCAGGGGAGACCCTCCTGCCGAACATGGACATGAATCCGGCCGTGGTGGAAGAACTTCAGCGGCTGTCGGCCCCCCTGGGCATCGAGGCCGTCACCCCGGTGGCGGCCACCATCCGGCAGTCGCTGGACCCTTCACAGAGCGCGGTGTTCTACGGCCTGCCCGCCGCAAGCGGCATCGGCGCGATGTTCACGGGGCTGGTGGTGGCCCAGGGCCGCCTGCTGGAGCCGGGTGACGCCGGGAAGGACGTGGTGGTGCTGGGCGCCAGGGCCGCACAGAACCTGGGGCTGGGACTGGGTGACACGCTGGAACTGACCCGCCGGGGCCGCGCGCGTGTTGTCGGCATTCTCGAGCCCGGCAGTGCACTCAACGACACCTTCAGCTACCTGCCCATCGGGGCCGTGCAGCGGGCGTTTGGAGTGGGGGACCGTCTCTCGCTGGTGGCGCTGCAGCTCAAGAACCCCGCTGACGCCGCCCGGGTGGCCACCGCGCTGGCCGGGGAGGCGCAGATCGGCGGGCTGGGGCTGAAAATCAGCACCCGCGCCGATGTGGCGAGCAACGTCGGAAAACTGCTGAACAGCGCGGACCTGCTGAGCGTATGCCTGTCTGTGATCGCGCTGATCGTGGGCGGGCTGGCGGTGGTCAACACGGTGATGATGGGTGTCTACGAGCGCACCCGCGAGTTCGGCACGCTGCGGGCCATCGGCGCGCGTCCAGCCTTCGTGCGGCAGCTGGTCCTGAGCGAGACCCTGCTGCTGTCCGGGCTGGGCGGCGTGGTGGGCCTGGGGCTGGCGGGTGTAGGCGTGAGCGGCGTCAACGTCTACACCCAGCAACTGGCTGGTTTCGACGGTGCGGCCCTGACCCCCCGGCTGATCATGGTGGGCCTGGGGGTGGCGCTGGGACTGGGGCTGCTGGCCGGACTGTGGCCGGCCCGCAGCGCCGGGCGCACCGCAGTGGTAGACGCGCTGGGACGGCTCTAGGGCGTGCCCTCCGTCGGCTCTGCGCCGCGGCACGTCTGGGGAAAACTCGGCCTTGCAGCGCTGCTGGTGGCGCTGGCCGCCGGGGGGCTGGGGCGCGCCGCCGGATTCCACGGCCTGCTGTTTGCGCTGGGGATGCAGGTGCTGCTGATGTGGTGGGCGCTGTACCTGCTGGCCGTGACCAGCCCGGCGCTGCGCGGCCCACGGTTTACGGTGCAGGCCTGGGAAGCCCCCCTGTACCGGCGGCTGGGCGCGCTGGCGTTCGGAAGCGTGCTGCGCGTGGTCGGCTGGGAACGCCTGCGCCGGGATTCACGCGGCTTCAGCGGCACGCGCACCTCCCTGACACGGCTGGACCGGGCCACGCGCGAGGCGGAATACAGCCACCTGCTGCTGGCGCTGATCTGTCTCGGTATCGCGGCGGGCGCGCTGCTGGTGCACGCTCCCGACACTGCAGGCTGGGTTCTCCTGACCGCCATCCCCGCCCACCTCTACCCGGTGATGCTGCAGCGCACCCTGCGCTGGCGCCTGCAGAAGCTGGGGCTCAGGAACTGACGGTCCGCGTCACGGCCCGTCCCGAGCGTGCCAGTTGCTCCAGCAGCGTCGCAGCCTCGCTGGGCGCGTCGTGCTGCTGCATCTCGGCCGCCAGCGCCTGCGCCCGCCGCCGCTGCACGCTGTCACCCAGGAGTTCCAGCACCGAGCGGCGCAGACGCTCCCCTGTCGGACGGGCCGTTCGCAGATTCAGACCCACCCCCGCGTGGGCCACGCGTCCGGCCACCTCCGTCTTGTCCTCGCTGCCGCCGGCCACCACGACCGGGACGCCGTGCGCCAGCGCCGCCTGCACCCCGCCGTACCCACCATTCGTCACGTAGACCGAAACGTGCGGCAGCAGCGCCGCGAAGGGCACAAAAGCCGCTGCACGGGCGTTGGCAGGCAGGTCAGACAGCCCGTTCACACCCGCCGCCACCACCAGCACATTCTCGTTTTTGAGCGCCTGGACCGTGGGCAGGATCAGCTGATGTGGTTGGGTGGCGAGGGTCCCCTGCGTGACCAGCACCACCGGACGCGGTGAATTCAGCATCTCCGGCCACCACCGGGGGAGACCGCCCCCTGCGGGAAGCGGAGGCGTGATCGGCCCGATGAAATGCAGCGTGCTGGGCAGGTCGCTCTGGGGGTACTCGAACGCGGGGACGGTCGGCTGAAGCATCAGATGCGGCGAGGGCGGCAGGGCAAAAGGTCGGGGCCGCACGCCCATGCGCCCACAGGCCGCCGCCAGATCTCGTGACGCCGCCCCAAACACCACCTGCTGCGTCAGCCAATGCAGCGCGCGGTTTCTGGCCCGTCCTGCGGCGGTGGCGGACGGTGGCAGGCCCAGACCGAACGGCGCGGTGTCCCGGCTCTGAATGCCCAGGGGCAGCACGCCCAGCAGCGCGCACGGCGGCCCGCCCGCTTCCGCGTGCAGCAGGGCGGCCACCAGCGTCTGATCGGCCAGCACGGCGTCGGCCAGCCACTCCCGCCCGATCTCCTGCAGGTCGTGCATGTTGCCCTCGATGCCGCCCACAAAAATCTGCTGCACGTCGTACTGCAATTGCCGCAGGCCGCGCCGCCGGGCCCGCCCCGGGAAGGTCGCCCCAAAATCAGCGTCGTCGAAATCGCGGGCGTGCACGAACGGCAGAAATTCGGCTCCCGCCGCCTGCACCCGCGCCGCATACTTGCGCCCGGTGTACCATCGCACGCTGTGGCCGCGCCGCACCAGTTCCCGCACGATGGGCAGCAGCGGCAGAACATGCCCGGCGATGGGCTGCGAGGCGATCAGGAGGCGGAACAAACCAGGCCCCACTGCACGTGCGGGAATCCTGACTCTGTACGGCATCGAAACATTTTCGACAGCTTACAGCCAGCGCATCGTAAACGCTCTGGCCAGCAGAGGCTCGGCCCTGGGGGAGCGCAGGAGACGTTCGATCAGACGTTCACGCGCTTTCTGCGCCCGTGGGCCTGCCGGGCGGCCCGCCGCCATATTCAGTTCGGCCTGACGGCCAGCCACGCGGGCCGAGCGAAGACGGGTTCGTTCAAAATGCAGCCAGTCCACGCGGCGGCCGGCAAGCGACGCCTCCAGCAGGGGCGCCAGCGCGGCAGCGTCCAGCCACCCCAGGTTCATCCCCTGCCCACCGATGGGGCTGACCACGTGCGCCGCGTCGCCGATCAGCACGGCCCGCCCAGCCACCATCCGCGGCGCACAGTGGCGGCGGACCTCGAAGGCGCTGAGCATCCGGCATTCGGCAGCCGGAACATGCAGACCCGTGCGCTGCCGGATCATGGCGGTCAATCTGTGGGCAGCGGCGTCCTCCAGCAACTGCCCTCCGGTGTGCACCACCCAGCGCCGGCCCTGCCCTGGCAGCGGGAACGATTCCACCACGCCCCCCTCGGTCAGCGACACCAGCGCCGTCTGCCCCAGCGGCGTGGTATCGGGAAAGTCGCCCATCAGGTACCTGTCAGGGTACCGCCGGCCGGGAAAGGGCAACCCCAGGGCTTCCCGCACGCCGCTGCGCCAGCCGTCGGCGCCGATCACATGACGGCCACGCAGCGCCAGCGGCCTGCCGTTCACGCGGGCGGTGACGTGCAGACCCTCCGGGTCCTCCCGGAGCCCCAGGACCTCGACCCCGGAACACAGAGCTCCGGGGGTGAGTTCGGCCAGACGGCGGCGCAGCACTGCTTCTGTGTCACGCTGCGGCAGCGAAAGGATGAAGGGAAAGTCCGCCGAGGCCGCCCCAAAGCCCAGTTCACCCAGCGGCCCGGCGTCGCCCATGACCAGACCGCGGGTGATGGGCAGGCCTGCTGCCAGCATCGGTCCGGTCAACCCGACTTCATTGAACGCCTCCAGCGCCGGCGGGTGAATGCCGATGGCACGTGAATGCTGTCCCGGACAGCTTCGCCGTTCCAGCACGCGGAAGCTCAGGCCGCGCCGCGCCAGCAGACACCCCAGAAACAGCCCCACCGGGCCGCCCCCGACGATCAGCACATCCCAGACCCGCTCAGCCACGCGCCGTGGCCCCGTACACCAGCAGATTTCGGAAGGGATGCAGGGTCCGGACCTGCCAGCCTGGCGGGGCCAGTTCACGCAATTCGGCGGCGGTGAAACTGCGGCGAATCGAGAGCAGTCCATCCTCGCCGATAAAAGAACCCCTGAACAGCGGCGCCACCCCGGCCCGGAAGCCCAGGTACGCCAGCGGGCTGCGCCTGATGTCGCTGTGGACAACCAGGCCCGCGTCCGCACACAGCCCCTCGCAGTCCCGCAGGAGCGCGCCCAGTTCCGGGGCCGTCAGGTGATGCAGCAGGTGATTGGAAGTCACCAGGTCAAACCGCCGCCCCTCCCGCACCAGATCCCCACTCATGGCCTGACGAAACTCCAGTCCTGAAACCGCCGACTGCGTCCCGGCAAAGGCAATTGCACGCGCGTCGGCATCGATGGCCGTGATGCGCAGCGTGAAGCCGTCGCGCGCCGCCCAGCGGGCCAGGGCGCGCGGTACGTCGCCGCCCCCGCAGCCGATGTCCAGCAGCGTGTTCGGGCGCGAGCGCGAGAGGCGGGGCAGCAGAACGCGCCTGTAGACCCGTCCCCACCCCGCCACCAGGCCGTTCACCGCACCGAACTGGGCGTAGGTACGGTTGAGTTCGCTCAGGTCACACAGGGGATCGTCCATCCGCTCGGCCAGGTGAAGCTCACGCGCAGAGAAGGGGGCTGGAAGAATCACCGCACCCCGGCCAGTTCACTCTGCCGCTCAGCCTCCTGCGTGGCCGCCGCGCCTACCGCGCCGCTCAACAGCCCCATCTCCACCGTCAGCCCCGGCCCGAAGGCCATCGCACACACCCGCTCCCCTTCCGGCGTCCCGAGCAGGTCCCGCAGGATAAACAGGATCGTGGCGCTGCTCATGTTGCCGTACTGGCGCAGCACCTCACGCGACGGCGCCATCTGCGCGTCACTGAGCTTCAGGCTACCCTGCACCTTGTCCAGAATGCTGCGCCCACCGGGATGGATGGCCCAGTGCTCGACTCCGGCGTGGCGGGCGTCGGCCAGCGCGGGTTCGTGGTCCAGCAGCGGCGACAGCGCGCCCTCGATGTGCGACTCGATGATGGACGGCACGTAACTGCTCAGAACCATCTCGTAGCCCTGATCGCCAATGGTCCACGCCATTTCCGCCTCACCCACGCCGGGAGGGGTCAGGGTGGTCTCGAAGTGGTCCATCCTTAAGGCGTGCCGGCCCTGTGCTGGTGGCCGGGCGCTGACCAGCGCGGCGGCGCATCCGTCGGCGAACACCGAGGCGGCGATGATGGTGTCCGGGTCCGGCGCAGCTCGCATATGCAGGGTGCACAGCTCGGCACTCACCACCAGCACGGCGGCCTCGGGATCGGCCTGACAGAACGCCTTGGCCATCTTCAGCGCGGGAAAGGCTGCGTAGCAGCCCATGAAGCCCACGTGGTAACGGCCAACGTCACCGCCCAGTCCCAGCGCCCGCACGATGGCATAATCTGGCCCCGGCGCGAAGAAACCCGTGCAGGACACCGTGATGACATGGGTGATATCGGCGGCCTCGAAGGGGCCGTCCTCCAGCGCCTTGCGGGCGGCCTCCACGTACAGTCTGGTGGCCTCCTCGGCATAGACGATGTTGCGCTGCCCCGTGCTGGGCGTCAACATCCGTTCGTTGGCTGGATCGTAAAATAGCCCCGCCTCACCATCCTTGTCCGCAAATTCCCTGACCACGCTGTAGCGCTGATCGATTCCAGAGCCATTGAAGGCGGCGCCAGCCAGCCGTTTGGCCAAGCGGTCCAGCTCAGGCTGCGCCTTGATCACTTCCCGGATCACCGACTGCGGATAGGCGGTCTCAGGCAGCGCCAGAGCAATGTCGTGAATGTAGACGGGCATGGTTCAATCTAGGCTGTCAAGCTGACCCAGAGTGCGTGAATTGCACAAGGATTGAGCAATGGTGAGGGCGAATTCGGGACATCCCTCCCTCCTTGACTCCGGGGTTGCAGTGGCGGCTTTGCGTGTGTCCGCAATGGTGGCCAAGCCCGCTGCGCAGGCGTGGAATACTGGAGGCGACCACACCAATCCGAGCCTGAAGGCCCACAGCTACGACCGGCAGGAGCGCGTGGCGATCTTTCATGCCGACGGCCCGGGCTTGTGCAGGCCACCGTCGGCGCTACTGGTGCCGGTCTGCTGTCCTTCGCCGCCGTGATGAGGCCGTGTGGCTGGGCACCAGCAGCGGCGCAACTGATGGTCAGTCTGCCCACGGCGGACGTGGGCGTGCACTGGACGCTGACCAGCCGGTGGGCAGCCTGCGTCTGGGGTCCGCCGCTGTGCTCCCACACTGACCGACGCGCCGGGCCCCTTCCACGCGGCGGTGGACGAGGCCCGGCGGGCACTGGCGGCCCGGCACCAGGACTGAACCTTCGGGGTTCAAGGGGAAGTCCTCCCGGCCGGTTCCGCGCAGGGAGAGGAAGGCTGAGGTCGCCCCGTCTCCAGACGCGGGGGTGACCCAGCCCCTGCA
The DNA here is from genome assembly GCF_014647055.1 of Deinococcus aerolatus. Taxonomy (NCBI): domain Bacteria; kingdom Thermotogati; phylum Deinococcota; class Deinococci; order Deinococcales; family Deinococcaceae; genus Deinococcus; species Deinococcus aerolatus. The sequence goes on from NZ_BMOL01000013.1 coordinate 55,498, forward strand.
CGCCCGAGCGAGACACGCCTCCCGGAAGCAGCGGCCCCGGCCAGCGCTACAGTTGGCCTCATGATGTTCTCCAGCCTGCCCCCGCTGTGTCCGGGTGCCCCCCGCCTTGGCTAGAGGCTTGCAGTTCCGGGCGCTGGCCGGGCTGCCGCGCAATGCCCGCAACGCCATCCTGATGGAGCCGCTGTGGGGCGTGTTCGGCGTGGTGGTGCTGTATTACGCGCCGCTGTACATGAGCAGCGTGGGCCTGTCCAACACGCAGATTGGGCTGCTCGGTTCCATGTCGCTGGCCCTGTCCTTTCTCTTTCAGGCAATGGCGGCCCCCATCACCAACCGGGTAGGACGCAAACGCACCACCCTGATCGGCGACCTCGTGTCGTGGACCTTGCCGATGTTCGTGTGGGCCTTCGCGCATTCCTTTACCGCCTTTGCGCTGGCGGCTGTTCTGGCCGCGAGTGGACGGATCGTGTCGGTGTCCTGGAGTCTGCTGCTGATCGAGGACGTCGAGGAATGGCAACGCGCGCGGGTGTTTGGCATCATCAACCTGATCGTGACGGTGTGCGGCCTGCTGACGCCGCTGGTGGGGCTGGTGATCGCGCAGCACGGCATCACCGCCACCATGCGGGGCTTTTACCTGCTGGGCGGCGTGGGCATGACTGTCATGTTCCTGTGGCGGAACGCAATCACCGAGGAAACCCGCAGCGGCGTGGCCGCCATGGCCCAGCACCGTGAGCTGGGCCTGGGCCAGAGCGTCCGCCACGCGCTGGGCATGGTGGCAGGCATGCGCGGCCACCCGGGTCTGATGGGCGTCACCGCCTTCTATCTGCTGACGGTCTTTCTCGAGCAACTCAGCCTGTTTCAGATCCTGTTTCTTGGGCAGACGCTGGGGTTCAGCGCCCAGACACTTTCATTTGTGCCGTTCGTGGCCGCCTCCGTGACCCTGCTGCTGTACGGGGTGGCCCTGCCCCGGCTGTCACGGCTGCCGCTGGGCCGCACGCTGGTGGTGGTCCGTGCGCTGGGACTGATCGGCGCTGTGGCGCTGCTGCTGGTCCCGGCAGGACACACGGCGGCCATGCTGGCGGTGGTGGGCCTGCTGGGTGGCGTCACCTTCTTGACCCTGACCTACCGCGACGCCGCCCTGTTCGCCCGCCTGCCGCAGGACGGGACCGCCGATCTGTACTCGGCGGTCCAGACCCTGACCCTGCTGTGTGCGATTCCAGCTGCGGGACTCGCCGGGGCGATCTTCACCGCCTCCCCGCGCGGCCTGTTCATGCTGATCGCTGCGCTGTGTGCCGCACTTTTCCTGCTGGCCGTGTGGCTGGCCGAGCGGGAGCGGCGCACGCAGGCGCAGGCTGGCTGAGCGCTGCTAGCCGCCCAGGTAACTGGCCGTCAGTTCTGGGTTCTGTGCCAGCTCACGCGCCGGGCCGCTCAGCTTGACCTCGCCCGTTTCCAACACGTAGCCGCTATCGCTGATCGCCAGGCTGGCCCGCGCGTTCTGCTCCACGAGCAGCACGGTCACGCCCTCAGCCTGAAGCTGCTTGACGATCCGCAGAATGTCGCGCACGATCAACGGCGCGAGCCCCAGCGAGGGTTCGTCCAGCAGCAGCAGTCGGGGCTTGCCCATCAACGCGCGGCCAATCGCCAGCATCTGCTGCTCACCGCCGGACAACGTGCCGGCCAGTTGCCTGCGGCGCTCCAGCAGACGCGGAAAGCGCTCGTAGACATGGTCGAGATCGCCGCGCCACTTCTGCTGACGTCGGCTGTACGCGCCCAGCGTCAGGTTGTCGGCCACCGACATGGAGGCGAACAGGTCCCGCCGCTCCGGCACCAGGCTGATGCCGCGGGCCACACGGGTTTCCAGCGGCACGCCGCGCAGCGACTGTCCCTCGTAGAGCAGCTCGCCGGTGCTGGGCAGGATGCCCATCACCGAATTCATCAGCGTGGTCTTGCCCGCTCCGTTGGCCCCGATCACGCTCACAATCTGTCCGGCCGGCACGTCCAGCGATACGCCGCTTAGCGCCTCCACCCGGCCGTAGCGGGTGTGCAGGTCACGCACTTCGAGCAGCAGGGGAGAGGAGGGGCTGGTTGCCTGCGTCACGCCGCGCCCTCCTCTTCCATGTCCACGCCCAGATACGCCTCACGCACGTCGGCATTGTCGCGCACCTGCTGTGGTGAGCCCTCGGCCAGTTTCTCGCCGTAGTTCATGACCACCAGCCGGTCCACCAGGCCCATCACCAGGTCCATGTCGTGTTCGACGATCAGAATCGTGACCCCCTCGTCGCGCAGGCGGCGCAGCAGCGCCACCAGTTCGGTCTTCTCGCCGAACCGCAGCCCGGCGGCGGGTTCATCCAGCAGCAGCAGCGTGGGATCGGCCACCAGCGCGCGGGCGATTTCCAGCACCCGCTGCTGTCCCAGCGCCAGGTTGCCCGCCAGCGTGAACGCCTGCGCGCCCAGCCCGACGCGCTCAAGTTGCCGCAGGGCCTCGTGCTGCAACGCCGCCTCCTCGCCGCGTTCCAGGTGCAGCAGGCTGCGGACCATGCCTGCACGGGCGCGCGCGTAGCCGCCCATCATGGTGTTTTCCAGCAGAGTCAGCTCGGGCAGCAGGTGCACGTGCTGGAAGGTGCGGCTCAGGCCCAGACGGTGAATCTGGCCAGCGCTGCGGCGGCTGATGTCCTGTCCCATGAAGCTGATCTGCCCCGAGGTGGCCGGGTTGACCCCTGTGATCAGGTTGAACATGGTGCTCTTGCCCGCGCCGTTGGGGCCGATCAGTCCCAGGATTTCTCCGGCGTTCAGGTCAAAGGACACCTCATTCACGGCCCGCAATCCGCCGAACTGTTTGACCGCGTGCTGAACGCTCAGCAGCGGCGTGCCGGGCGCGGGTTTGGGGCGTGAGACAAGTTTTCCGCGTTCCGGCAGGATGCGGATGCCCTCCTGCGGCAGGGCCAGCTCGATCAGCGGCCACAGTCCACGGCGCGCGAACTGCAGCACCAGAATGACCAGCGCCCCGAACACGATGACCTCGAAATTGCCCTGCTGGCCCAGCAGGCCAGGCAACACGTCGCGCAGAATCTCGCGGATCTGGGTGATCAGGCCTGCGCCCAGCACGCCGCCCCAGATGTGCTGTGAGCCGCCCACCACCGCCATAAACAGATACTCGATTCCCGCCTGCAGGCCAAACGGCGTGGGATTCACGAAGCGCTGGCTGTGGGCGTAAAGCCACCCCGCCAGCGCCGCCATCAGCGCCGAGAGGACAAAGACCTGCACGCGCAGCCCGAAGGCCGACACGCCAAAGGCCTCGGCCACCAGCGACCCGCCGCGTAGCGCCCGCATGGCCCGGCCGGTGCGGCTGGACAGCAGAAACTGCGCGCCCAGCGCCACCAGCCCCACACAGATCAACGCAAGGTACGCGAAGGAACGCGGCGAGGTCAGCGGCAGTCCGAACACGGAAATGGGTGGAATGTCAGTCAGGCCGGTGAACCCGCCCAGCGCCGGGGTGTTGCCGAACACGTAAAACAGGCTGATGCCCCAGGCAATCGTGGCCAGCGGCAGATAATGGCCCTGCATGCGCAGCGTCATCAGCCCGAGAAGCCACGCAATCACGCCGGTGACCAGCAGCGACACCGGCAACGACAGCCACGGGTTCCAGCCCATCTGCGCGGTAAGGATGGCGGTGGTGTACGCCCCCACCCCCATGAAGGCCGCCTGTCCGAAACTGGTCAGGCCCAGGATGCCGGTCAGCAGCACCAGTCCAGTCACGACGATGGAAAAAATCAGGATGTTGGTCAGCAGCGTGACCTGAAACAGCGGCAGCAGCAGCGGCAGCGACAGCGCGATCAGGGCGGCGGTGACACTCAGCCCCAGACGGGCGGAGAACTTCGGGGCAGGTCTGGCCGTGGTCATTCCTCGTCCTCCGGGATGTGACGGGTGGTCATGGAGCGCCACAGCAGCACCGGCAGGATCAGCGTGAACACAATCACTTCTTTCCAGGCCGACAGGCTGAAGCTGGCGAAACTCTCGATCAGGCCCACCAGAATCGCGCCTGCCGCCGCCAGCGGATAGCTGACCAGTCCGCCGATGATGGCGCCGACAAACCCCTTGAGGCCGATCAGAAAGCCGCTGTCGTAGGTCACGGCCACGCTGGGGCCAATCAGAACTCCACCCAGCGCGCCAATCAGGGCCGCCAGCGTAAAGGTCAGCGTCCCCGCCGACGACGGACTGATGCCCACCAGCCGCGCGCCCAGCCGGTTGACGGCAGTGGCCCTGAGCGCCTTGCCCGGCATGGTGCGCTCGAAAAAGAGATACAGCCCGAACATCAGTAGGGCCGAGACCGCGATGACCAGCAGGCTCTGCCAGCTGAGCGTGATCTGGCCCAGCGAGAGGTTACCCTCAAAGAAGGGGGGGGTCCGTGAGCCTTCAGGCCCGAAAAACACCAGCGCCAGCCCGGTCAGCAGCAGGTGCAGCGCCACCGAGGCGATCAGCAGTACCAGTACCGTGGCGTTTTGCAGCGGCTGGTAGACCACCCGGTACAGCAGCGGGCCCAGCGGCGCCACCAGTCCGAGGGTCAGCACCACTTGCACCCACAGCGGGGCCTGTAGGGGCGCCAGCCAGCCCGTGATGGCCCAGAGGCCTGTGCCCAGCAGAGCTGCGGCGCCCAGCGTGACCAGTCCGCGCCGCAGTTGTCCAGCGCGCGCCAGCGAAAAGGCCTCCATGGCCGCGGCGATGACCAGCAGAACCAGGACCAGCCACAGTGTTCCCGGCGTGCGGCCCAGTTGCAGCGAGGCCAGCGTCAATGTACCGAACACCACGAACTCACCCTGGGGGATGAAGATTACGCGTGTGACGGCAAAGACCAGCACGAGGGCCAACGCCAGCAGCGCATACACCGCTCCGTTGGTCAGCCCATCCGCCGCCAGAATTGGGAAAATGGTCGGGTCAAAAATCTGCACATGCCTCCAGATCAGCCTGCGCCAGCCTGTCAAATACTCGTCTGGTTGTCATTGTCTGCCACCATAACGGAGTTTCCGGCGCCTGAACAAGACATGGGGAGAAACAGGAATGGGGGAAAGGTCCCTTCAGGGACTGGGGGCGGGTCAACCGTCGAACTGTAGTGCAGACATCACGGGTCGGCCAAGGGGAACAACACGCTCAAAACAAGGAAGAAAGCTGTCTGGAACGATGTGAAGCAATTATGCAGTGCACTGCATAATTTTTGACTGATCAGGTCGGCGCCAGGAACGCTCTGAAGGTGCCAGCGGATGGCTGTCGGGACAGGGAGTCGGGGCGCTGCTGAGAAGCGGCTTCACGGCCTTCTGGTGAGCATGGAGAGGGGTCTACGGTTCAGACTGGAGCCGTATGGTCTATGAATTCTAATCTTTTCAAGGTTTTGACCGTTGCTGGCGTTCAGATATTTCAGGCGCGATGGGTGGCCGCTGATGATGTTTTTTTTGATCTTTAAAAGATCTTTTAAAAGATATGATGATCATCATCAGGGGCGGCGGGCGGATGCCCTGAAACACGACGTTTTTCTGGATTATCGCCTGAGTAGTCCGGTACTTGTAAGACGCAATCGCCTGAGTAGTCCGGTACTTTTGGTCCCAATCGCCTGAGTAGTCCGGTACTTGTAAGACGCAATCGCCTGAGTAGTTCGGTAGTTCACATCGCCAATCGCCTGAGTAGTCCGGTATCTGTCAGGGCCAATCGCCCGAGTAGTCCGGTACCTTTCAGAGTCCAACCGCCTGAGTAGTCCGGTACTTGTAAGACACAATCGCCTGAGTAGTCCGGTAACGAGAGGTCCAATCGCCTGAGTTGTCCGGTAGTGGCCTGCCTGTGGTGTGTCGGCTGCAGATTTTCCCTCTAGGACGAAATTTTCTCCGGATACGGGCCACCCAATCGCCTGAGTTGTCCGGTAGTCTATTTTCCCAATCGCCTGAGTTGTCCGGTAGTGGTTTCCTGGCTCCTCAGACAGCTATTATGCATAAACCCCAACGGGAGGACATGGCGTTGACCCGTACCAAACGTTCCCAGAAAACCAGACCAGCTACCCCCAAAGAAATCTCGCGCATCGACGAAGCCAACGTGGGCCGGCTGGGTCTGATCAGCATCCAGGAACGTGTACCGGACAGCTTCACGTCCTGGACGGTCGACTTCCATGTCGAGGGACGGCCGGCGCGGCTGAGTTGCGACGCGATCCCCAAATACGGGGGGGTGCCGCATGGCCTGGACGGTGACATCTCGACGGCGCTGATTGATCTGTACGTTGAAGACGGCTGTCCGGAGGACGGTACGCTGCACACCACGGCGTACCAGATCCTGAAGCGCGCCGGCCTGCATGACTCTGGACGCTATTACCAGAACCTGCGTCAGACGTTGTTTCGCTTGCGGACCTCCACCTACACTGCCTCAGAAGCGTGGCGCGATCACCGGCGGGGCAACTGGACCACTGTGACCTTCAATTACCTGGAAGCCCTGGAATTCACCAGTGGGGACGAGGATCTGGGCCTGAACCGCAGCAGCACCCTCAAGATCCGGCTGGCGACGCCGATCACCAAATCAATTCGTGCCCAGTACACCAAGCCGCTGGACCTGGAGTTCCTGACCAGCCTCGACCGACCGCTGACCCGTGCGCTGTACCGCCTGCTGGACGCCCGGCGTTATCCCCCAGAAGATCCGCGCGAGCCGCTGGCCTCATTTACAGTCAACCTGATCGACTGGGCCGAGGCGTGCAAGATCGTGGACCGCCGCAGTAACAAGATTCGATCGACGCTGCAGGGCGCCCACGAGGAATTAATAGAGCGGCTGTACCTGAGTGCCGTGGAATACGAGGGCCGGGGGCAAAAGCAGCAGCTGACCTACCGCTTTGCCGATCTGGCGGACCGCGAGGAGTCCACGTTGCCGGACAGCCCCTTGATTGTGGCGCTGGCCGAGTACCGGGTGTCCGGCGCGGTGGCCCGCAGGCTCATCGAGGAATACGGAGAGCCGCATGTGCAGGCGCGTCTGGCCAAGTTCGTCCGCCTGCTGGACAGTGGGTTCAAGGCCCGCAACCGCTCGGCGCTGCTGGTGGACATCGTCCGCGATCAGGACGGCAAGTACCCCGAGACGGAAGCGCCGCAGGAGAAGGTCGTCCAGAAAAAGAGTCGGCCGCCGTCTTCCAACATGCCCACGCTGGTCGAGGCCACCGACGAACCACAGCCGCTTGAAGCGCAGGTGGACTCGGCCCTCAAGACCCTGCAGTTCCTGTTGCGCGAGCGTCTGAGCGTCAGCGAGTACGCCATGCTGCGGATGGGCCTGATCATCGGCCAGCCGGACGCGCAGGAGGTGACCCGGCTGGCCTCCAGGGCCAAGGTGGAGGGCAAGCTGGACACCTTCACTGCCGAGCTGCTTGAGCACCTGGGCCATCTTCAGGTCACCGACAGTGCCGCAACGTGAGCCGTGAAGGGTCCGCACACTACCGGACAACTCAGGCGATTGGGAACCAGGAGGCGTGGGAAAAAGGCTGCTCGTCACGTGACGAGTGAAACCGGTCGCCCTTGCCTCCCCTGGCTTTTTGCTGTGTCAGTCGAGTGCCGGACCTTCCTAAGTTGCGCCTAACCCTTTGCAGCTGTTTTTCCATCCTTGCCGATAAACCGCTTGGTCAGCCAGCGGTCCAGGCGGGCAAGGTTGTCGGCCTGCCGCTCGTAAGCCGCGTTGATGGCGCGCAGCCGGGTCTGCAGGGCCTGCAGGCGCTCGTCGCCGAGCGGCACGTCCTCACGCTTCCAGTCGCGTCGGCGGTTGCCCGCCAGATCATGGGTGGCGCGGCGCAGGATCACCATGTCGCGGGCCTCATCCAGCGGCATGCCCAGGGAGCGCAGGTCAATCAGATCACGCAGCAGCCGCAGCGAGTAGGGACCGTACAGCAGTCGCCCCGACGCGGTGGTCAGGTCCGGGGTCAACAATTCCAGCTCGGCATAGTGCATGACGGTGCGGCGCGTGACCCCCGCTTCCCGCGCCAGCTCGGCGGTGGTATAGAAGGTGGTGGCAGGGGCGTCCGTGCTCAAGGAGTGATGACCACCTTGCCAGTCACGCGCCGTTCCAGCAGATCGCGCATGGCCTGTGGTCCGTCTTCAAGCGCGTAGCGCTGACTGACCAGTGGCCTGACCGTGCCGTCCATGACCCAACCTGCGAGCCGCGCCAGATTGCGGGCGTTGGCCGCCGGATCACGCTTGGCAAACTCACCCCAGAACACGCCCACCAGCGACGCACCCTTGAGCAGGGGCAGGTTCAGCGGCAATTTTGGAATCTCACCGCCTGCAAAGCCGATCACCAGATAGCGCCCGCCCCAGCCGATGCTGCGGAAGGCGGGTTCAGCGTACCTGTCGCCCACCGGGTCAAAGATCACGTCCGGACCCTTGCCGCCCGTCAGTGCCTTGAGCCGTTCGCGCATATCCTCGGTGGCGTAGTTGAAGCCCTCGTCCGCGCCGTGTTCGCGGGCCAGTTGAAGTTTCTCGTCACTGCCCGCCGCCGCGATCACCCGTGCGCCCAGCGCCTTGCCGATCATCACGGCGGCCAGCCCCACGCCGCCCGCCGCACCCAGGACCAGCAGCGTCTCGCCTGCCGCCAGCTGCGCGCGGTCCACGAGGGCATGCATGGTGGTGCCGTAGGCGAGAGGCAAGGTTGCGGCCACCTCGAAATCCATGCCGTCGGGCAGCGGCATCATCGCGGCCGCGTCTGCCTTGAGGTGCGAGGCGAACGCGCCCAATCCAGTAAATGCGACTGCCCGCTGCCCGACTTTCAGGTGCGTGACGTCCTTTCCGACGGCAGTGATGATGCCGGCCGCCTCGGCCCCAGGCACGAACGGCAGGGGAGGCTTGATCTGGTACTGGCCCATGACCATCAGCGCGTCCGGATAGTTCACACCGGCTGCCTTCACTTCCAGAACAACTTCATTGGCGTTGGGGAGGGGATCAGGCTGGGTCTGGACGGTCAGGGTCTCGGGCTGGTCAAAGGTCTGGCAGATCAGGGCGCGCATGGTGGTACCTCCTGAGAATCGGGACTGGGACGGTGGGGCGGAATGCCCTATATTAACGCCAACGTTCAAAGTAGACGTGTACGGACACCTGTCCCGTCCCCCACCACATTCAAGGAGTACCTGACATGGCCCCTTTCCTGAGCAAGCGAGACCTGCATTTTCAACTGTTCGAGGTGCTGGACAGCGCCGCCCTGACCGAGCGTTCCCGCTTCGCCGATCACAGCCGCGAGGTGTACGAGGACGTTTTGAATCTCGCCTACAACGTGGCTGACCGGTACTTCGCCAGCCACGCCCGCGAGGCAGACCTGAACGAGCCGCACGTGGTGGACGGCAAGGTGCAGCTTTTGCCAGCGGTGAAGGAGGCGATGCGGGCTTTCCGGGAGGCCGGGTTCTTTAGTGCCCACCATGACGAGGAGCTGGGCGGCCTGCAACTGCCTTGGGTGATGACGCAGGCCGTGCAGGCACATTTTCAGGCGGCGAACGTGGGCAGCAGCGGTTACCCCTTCCTGACCATCGGCAACGCCAACCTGCAGCGTGTGTTCGCCTCGCCCCAGCAGCAGGAAAAATACATGCTGCCGCTGGTCGAGGGCCGCTGGTTCGGCACCATGGCCCTTTCGGAGCCGCATGCCGGGTCCGGGCTGGCCGACATCACCACCACGGCGACGCCGAAAGACGACGGCACCTACAGCATCAGCGGCAGCAAGATGTGGATCTCTGGCGGCGAACACGAGCTGAGCGAGAACATCGTTCACCTCGTTCTGGCACGGATCAAGGGCGGCCCGGCAGGTGTCAAGGGCATCAGCCTCTTTCTGGTGCCGCGCTACCGGGTGAGCGACGACGGCACCCCTGGCGAGACCAACCACGTCGTGCTGGCCGGCCTGAACCACAAGATGGGCTACCGGGGCACCACCAACACGCTGCTCAATTTCGGCGAGGGCGGCGAGAGTGTGGGCGAGCTGGTGGGCGAGGCTGGTCAGGGCCTGCGCCAGATGTTCCACATGATGAACGAGGCGCGCATCGGCGTCGGCATGGGCGCGGTGATGCTGGGCTACGCGGGCTACCTGGCAAGCCTGGAGTACGCGCGTGAACGTGCCCAGGGCCGAGCTGCCAGCAACAAGGACCCGCTGAGCCCCGCCATCCCGATTATCGGCCACGCAGACGTTAAGCGGCTGCTGCTGCGGCAAAAATCGTTTGTGGAGGGCGGGCTGGCGCTGGGTCTGTACGCCTCGAGCCTGGTGGATGACCTGCAAACCGGGCCGGAGGACAGCAGAGCTGACACCTCCCTGCTGCTGGACCTGCTGACGCCCATCGTTAAATCCTGGCCCAGCAAGTACAGCCAGGAAGCGCTGAGCGACGCCATTCAGGTGATGGGTGGGGCCGGATATACCCGCGACTACCCCGTCGAGATGTACTACCGCGACAACCGCCTGAACCCCATCCATGAGGGGACCGAGGGCATTCAGGGCAACGATCTGCTGGGCCGCAAGCTGACGCAGGCAGGCGGACGCGGGTTACAGGTGCTGATGTCGCATGTTGAAGGTGAGCTGCAAGCCTCCGAGGGACTGGGCGGTCTGGACGAGATTCGCTCCACCTTGAAATCAGCACTGGAGCAGAATCAAACGGCGCTCAAAGCCATCCTGGGACGTGCTGTGGACCTGGGGCCGGACCTGTTTCTTGCGAATGCCAACAGCGCCCTGGAAATGCTGGGCCATACCGTTGTCGGTTGGATGTGGCTGCGTCAGGCCGCTGCCGCCGCCCGCGCCCTGCCAGATGCAAAGGGAGAAGACGCCAGCTTTTATCAGGGCAAATTGCAGGCCGCCCGGTTCTTCGCGATTTATGAGCTGCCCAAAATCGAGTTTCACGCCCAGTTGCTGGCGAGGGCCGACGCCACCACGCACGAGATGCAGCCGGAGTGGTTCTGATGACTGGAAAGATTGCCGAACCCCGCCTGTGCAACATTGGCACGCGCACACTGGCCTATGACGAGGTGCGGCCTGAACACCCGCAGGGCAACGTCCTTTTTCTGACCGGGCTGGGCAGCAACCGCCTGGGCTGGCGCGGACAGCTCCCAGTCTTCGGGGAGACGTACCGCACCCTGGCGATTGACCACCGCGATACAGGCGACAGTGACCCCACCGATGCCGACTACGCCACCGTCGATCAGGCTGATGACGCCGCAGCGTTCCTGCGGGCCATGAACGCTGCGCCCGCGCATGTGGTGGGCATCAGCATGGGCGGGTTTATCGCGCTGAATCTGGCGGTGCGCTGGCCGGAACTGGTGCAAAGCCTCACGCTGGTCAGTACCTCGGCGGGTGGGGAGAGCCATGTGAAGCCGGATGCGGCGGGCCTCGAGTCCCTGCGCCCTGACTTCACCCTATCTCCCGGCGACCGTGCCCGCCGCACCTACAGCTTGATGATGGCAGCTGGGTTTCTGGAGGCCAATCCTAAAGCTGCCGACGCTATTGCCGCCAACGCCAGCTACCGTCCGCTGACGCCAGAGCAGTACGCCCGCCAGTTCCGCTCCACACGCACGCATGACGTGACGGCCGAGCTTGAAAAGCTTCGTGTGCCAACGCTGGTGGTCCACGGCGACGCCGACCCACTGGTGCGCTACGAGAACGGACAGCATCTGGCTGCCCACATTCCCGGCGCGGAGTTCATCACTTACTCCGGCACCGGGCATATTCCGACGGTGGAGCGGATGCGAGAGTTTAACCGGGACGTGTTGAACTTTGTGCGGAGAATTGAGCCATAGCGATCAGCGCTGTATTCTTCAGTGCAACTGATGGTCTGCCTCTGAGTGTCGCAGTCGGCAGGGCAAGCAAGGCCTGCTCACCCGCAAGCATCGCCGCCTGCCCCTGTTGTGGGGGCAGGCGGCGATGCTTGCGGGCGGTACCGGTGCCCCTCTCCTCGTTACTGGTGCCGCTCGAATTGGGAAGTCATTTCGAGCAGGGCCGGTGTCTTGTGGAGTGCGGTTAGCGGAAGTTGCTCAGGGTGACGCTGGCATCGCCCAGTTTGAAAGAGAGTCGGCAGCCAGCCAGAGCGTCATTGTCGGCGCTGATCTGCATGCTGACGCCCGTATCGTTCTTGCCTCCAGTCGTGAGGATATTGATGGCCCGGTCGGTAGAGGTCTGGTCCGCATTGGCCACGACGGTGTTGCTGGTGAGCTGGTAGGTGGTGCCGCCGATGCCTGTTGTTGTTTTTGTGGCACGGATGGTGATCTTGGGCGAACTTTTCAGGGTCACCGCGCTGGCCTTGTCGGACGAGTCCCACAGACCGATGCTGAAGGTGTCGATGGTGAGATTGAATGCATCTGGGGTCAGGCAAGACCCGGATATGGTGGCATCCGTCAAGCTCATTTTCACGCTGGCTGCGTGAGGCCGCATTCCGAAGGGAACGTCCGAGGGGTATTTGAGATCAGCGAACGATGCAGGCGGCAGAGATGCGCTGGTGTCGTACTGGACTGTCCCGCCGACGGATTGAATCTGCAATGCGCTGGAGCTCGTGAGCATTGCGCCGTTCAAACCGGCCAGATTACCGACGGTCTGTGGGGGGACAAAGGCTCCGACAATGGTGCCACAACTGGCCAGCAGGGGCAGGCCGAGCCATAGTAAAGCGGGTTTATGGAATCGAATCATGTGTTCTCCTTGGGTAGGCGTGTCTGTGGCGCCTGGCGCCACAGATGGCGGATGATGTAAGCGTGTTGGGCTACGAGCGTAAGGACTGGACTCCAAAGTATCGATGTGCCCGGTCTCAGAAAGGGTAAAGGCCTGTTTATGACAGCCGTCTGACACCTGATGCCCTCTGGCTGAACGGCGTCGTGAACACCATGGGCATTCTTCTGCCCGAGCCGGAAAAATGGGGTCAGGGCTTCGTCCTTGTTCCTTTTAGTTTCATGGCCAGATGCCGACGATGGGCCGTGTCATCGGCTCCACACATCCACCCGGTCCGGATCTGGATCTGTAATTTTTACATTGGATGCGGGCGAGGCCTGGCATGAACTGCTGCAGCGATCTCAGTCAGCGCCGACGCACTGTCCACCTGGCCGCTTGTGGATGCCTTCTCCTGGTGGCGCGCTGGGTGCTGGCACCGGCATGCCGGTCCTGTCTGCCTCCACCTGGAGACCTTTACGGCTGGCTGAAGAATGCTCCCAGTACCGGGGCGAGCACCGCGGCGTCGACATCATGGGTCTGGCCTTCGAGCACAAGCACTGAGGCGTTGGGCATCGCTGCTTCCAGTCGGAGAGCTGTGTCGCGCATAAATGGATAGCTCGCATCGCCAACCATCAGTAGGGTGGACTGAGCCACAGCGGCCGCCCGGGCGCTGGGTACCGTGCCATTCGGACCCAGCAGGGCTGCGTGGTCGTAGGCCATGGTGGGGGCGAGTGCCTCCAAGGCTGGCCAGAAAGGAGCGTGCCTCATTCCAGCGATCTGTTCCTCGGGGGTGCCCACCTGCGTCATGAACCGCGCCATTGCGTCGCCCCGGCGCCCTGCGTCCAACAGCGGCAGCAAATCGGCGAGATAGGCCTGCCAGACCGTTTGTGCGGAGGGGCTATCGTTGTACGGAATCTCATAGAGGGCCAGGCGTCCGACTCGCGTGCTGAGGGCCAGGGCCGCTTCGAGAACCAGGGCGCCGCCGGAGGAATGGCCATAAAGGTGGGCGTGACCGCCGGTTGCCTCGATCAGAGCAGCGAGGTCTTCAACCTCACGGCTGATGCTGTACGGCGCGGTATCGCCGCTGTCACCCCGACCACGACGGTCATAATTGATGACCGTGAATTGCGCTGAGAGGCGCTGAGCAAGAGCGCGGGCACCCGCGGTCGAGCGTGAACACAGGGCGCCGACGACCAGGATGATCGTCGGTCCCTGCCCGATCTGCTCGTAGGCGATCACTGTACTGTCCTGGGAAGTTACAGTCTGCATGGCCCTCTCCCTTGTATTTTAACAGAATCAGCTATTGCGGTTACGGTAACAGGCAAAATGGATGCTGTCAATATGGACGTTTGAGTGGCGTGGCCTGCGCCTGAAACCGCTTGAACGACACCACGAAGTGAATTTCCAGGACGGGTCCACACGCCAGGTCACTTCGTCCCAGTCAGTGGGCACGCCGACCACACCCGGAAGAAGCCCAGATGCCAGGAGGCAACCACAGCGGCGATTTCAAACTCAAGTTGGTGGACGAGAGCAATGCTGGCCGTCACACCAGCGCTCAGCTCTGCCACAAACATTCACGGGCACCCAGCCTGATCCATCGGTGGCGCAAGGAGGCCGATGCACGCGGCAGCGACGCGCCGCTCCAGAAGCGGCACCAGATCATCATGGTTGCGAGACACGCATACTCCACCGTGACGGTGCGTCGCCTGTGTGACCTGCACCGTGTGGGTCAGGCCTGGTCCGTCCTTCAACTGGGCCGTGAGCCTTTGGATCAGTGACTGGCCAAAGAGATCGAGGCGGTGTTGTTAAAGTTGAGCGGGTGCGGCGACCGCCGAGTGACCCGTGGCCTTGCTCGGAGGAAGCGTCCAGCGCCCACAAATCTGCGGGTGTTGCGGAATGCCGCCCGCTGTGCAAAACCAGGGCGGCGCTACTGGATCGCGGCAGACTTCACCACCAGCGGGACACGCCTCCACAGTTTGCTGTTGCACATCTGCCTGGAGACCAGGGAGGGCCTCCACCCTGATTCAGGCCCAGTGGGACACTCTGCTCCTCGCGGCCAGGTTCAAGAGGCTTGCTCAGTGCAATACTTCTGCCATGTGGACTGCTGCCTTCTGGGGTCTGGCCGGTGGCTCCTCCCTGGTCCTTGGCGCGCTTCTCGGGCTCTATGCCCCTCTGAACAAAACGTGGGTCGCGTTGATCATGGCTCTCGGAGCCGGCGTCCTGGTGAGCAGTGTGGCCTTTGAACTGATGGACAAGGCATTTGGTCAGGGGGGACTTGACGCGGTCTCCATCGGGCTGCTGCTCGGTGCGCTGGCCTTCTTCCTGGGCGATCTCGCAGTCAATCGTGCCGGCGGAAAACACCGCAAACGCAGCAGCGGTCAGCAACAGGAAGGACAGGCCTCTGCAATCGTGCTGGGAACTTTGATGGACGGGATCCCGGAATCCATCGCCATCGGGGTAAGTCTTCTCGCCGGTGGGAAGTTAAGCTGGATCTTCGTGGCGGCTGTATTCCTGAGCAACATTCCAGAAAGCTTGAGTGCGAGTGTTGGTCTCAAGCGCGCCGGACACCGGCCCATCCGGATCCTCCTGATGTGGTTGGCCATCGCGCTTCTCAGCGCGATGGCCTCTGGGCTGGGCTACGCAGCCTTGCGTGGCGCAGACGTTAATCTCACCGCTGGCATTCAGGCCTTCGCTGCTGGGGCAATCCTGACGATGTTGTCGTCTACCATGTTGCCCGAGGCCTATGAGGAGGGTGGAGCCATGATTGGCTTGGCCACCACCTGTGGTTTTCTGGCCGCGTTCACGCTCAGCCACCTGTGATTGCTGCGTCACTTCGCCCAAGGTGGCGCGATCCTCTATACGGGGTTCGCGCACAGAATCTGCGGCAGGGGAGCAGGCAGAGCGGTTGCGTGGTTGTGCTCCAGTGCTCACGCCAGAAAGATGCTGGGGTTCGCTCCATACCTGACGAACTGGTTGCATCCGCGAAGTCTCTTTTTGCCGCTGAACGAGATTTCTGCAGCACTAACCCTCAGGCCTGAAAAAAGGTTTAAGATTTTTAAAGACCTTAGGACTGCGCTTGAACTGGTGAGAGGTCCAGGGTTGTCAGCCGCCGCTGCGACGCGGGCGACTGGCCAGGAGGAGTGTATGAAGCACACACGCGTGTCCTTGCTTACCCTCACCTTCGCCCTTTTTGGCGCGGCCCTCGGCCAAGCGGTGCCTTCGGTCAACGTGACCGCAACCGCCTCTGGCTTCCAGGTACCCGCGACGGTGCCAGTCGGCCACGTTCAGTTCAACTTTGGCAATGCCGGCGCGCCGGCAGGGGACATTGTTGTTTTCAAGGTGAACTCGGGCGCTGACCCAGCAGGGGTCAAGAAGACTTTGTCGGCGCTTGCGGTTGGTCTTGCTACCGGCGAGGACACCACTGCGGTTGAGCAGCAACTGTTCAACCTGGGGCAGCTGTACGGCGGCGCGCTGTCCATTGCCCCTCAAGGCCGCGTGCAGGTTGGTATGGGCCTTGAGCCCGGAACCTACGTGGTCAGCACCACCGCTACCAACGATGACCAGAAAAATCCTAAAGCACTCGCTGACATGGGCTTTTTTCAAACGTTTACGGTGCCTGCGGGCAAGGGCGCGGCCGCGCCAAAAACGGATTACACCGTGCAGCTTGCTGACTTTGCTGTGTCCCTGCCTCCGACTCAGGTGATGGCCGGCACCCATACCTGGGAGGTGGTGAACGACGGCCGGCAGCCGCACTTCATGACAGTGGCCAAGCTGAAGTCCGGCGTGACTGCCGATGACGTGATGAAGATGATGGCTTCCGATGGACCACCGTCCGGACCTGCTCCGATGGAAGACAGCCCCGGTCTCGGCATGAACGTTCTCTCGCCGGGCAGAAGTGCCACCGTCACCATGACACTGACTCCTGGAACCTACTTCACCGCCTGCTTCGTGGCCGATCCAGTCACCCACAAGCCGCATGCCATGCTCGGTATGATTCGCTTCTTCACGGTGAAATGAGGCCGCCAGACTTCGAGCAGCTGAAGTGCAGCGTGAGGAGTGGCTCTGGAGGCTGACAAGAGGTGGCCTGGTCGTGAGCGGAGCTCAGAATGCCCCTGGTCTTCATAACGCGGGAGCCGAAGTCTCACTGTGCAAGCACCGTATACGTCAGCGTCACCATTGTGGAGGCGCCATGTTCCGATTTGCCGGCTTTGCCGTTTCGCTGCTGATTCTGTTCGCATCCGCTGTCGCGGCCGCACCGGGCCCCGACCGCGCGAGCCTGATCGACCAGTTCTTGCACACCCGGGTCGGCACCGTGTCACTCAAAGCCTTCAGCGGGCAGGTGCGCGAATTCACGCTGGAAGTGCACCGTATCCAGGCCGAGATTGCACCGGGCATCAAGGTGGAACAGTGGGCCTTTGGCTTTCCGGGACAGACCCCCAGCGTGCCCGGTCCGGAGATCCGCGTGAAGCAGGGTGACCTTGTGCGGATCACACTGCACAACACCCTCGACCAGCCGCACACTATTCACCTGCACGGCATCGTGTCGCTCGCACAGCGCATGGACGGACTTGATCCGGTCTTGCCGGGCCAGAGCTTCACCTATGAGTTCGTCGCAACAGATGCCGGCACCTTCGCGTATCACTGTCACTTCCAGACGAATCTGCACCTCGACATGGGGATGTACGGTGCCTTGATCGTCGAACCAAGTGATTCTGCCAGCGTGATCTGGACGAGCGAACACACCCTTATCCTCGACGAGTGGGACAGCCGCCAGGACCCTGAGAATCCGGTGCATCATGTGGTCCCGAATTATTTCCTCGTTAATGGCAGAGCCTCGCCACTGATCCCGGACCTGCCAATTCTGCCAGGCGACGTGAGTCTGCTGCGGCTCATCAACATGGGGTACGACGTTCATTCCATGCATCTGCACGGCGTGACCTTTCTTATCGTTGCTAAAGACGGGCATGATCTGCCCCAACCCTACAAGGCCGACACTCTTCTCATCGGGCCGGGCGAGCGTTATGACCTGCTTGTGAAAGGGCGTGACGGCAGATTCGTATTTCATGACCATATCGGGCGGCATGCCACCAACGACGGCGTCTATCCCGGCGGCATTCATTTTATGGTGGCTGGCGGTCCGGCCCTTGATGAACACGGGCACCCGGATGCGCACGCCGACGACCTGTCGCACGACATGGGAGGCATGGGCGAGAGGACGAACGTGACCAGACTGCCGCTTCTGGGCGGCGCAGACACCCCTACCATCCACGCGGCAGGCTTCAAGTTCACGCCGCAACTCCTGAGGGTCAAGCGTGGCACGGCCGTCACGTGGCATAACAGTGACATCGTGGCGCACAGCATCGTGCTGCGGGATGTGGACGGCAGCACGACGACTTACAGTCTGCCGCGCGGCGGCGACCTGAACGTGGTCTTCAGGAGGTCCGGCGTTTATACCTACCATTGTCTGCCTCACCCGTTCATGACCGGCTCCATCACCGTGGAATAAGGCGGGCTGAACAGTCGGATCAATCGCCTGCACGCCGTGGTCAGCCGTCAGTAAGCACGTTGCCGCTCAAGGGTCATGTGCAACCTGGGTGATGTGAACCCTGCCGGATGCTGCGGAGCACATTCGCATCATCCTCCGTTCCAGTCAGGATCAGGACGTCACCATCTCTGTGGACTGTCGTGTGTGAAAAACGTGGCAGTGGTGCAAAAGCAGTTGGACATCAAGCCTATTGAGGACTGGAGTCACCGCCTCCAAGCGGCTGGAGCAACTGTTCAGTCTGGTGACTTTGGCCTGGTGGCGCGCGGTCTGGTACCACAAAAAACCGATCTGGACGGGAGCGGTGACCCAGAGCCGGAGGGCCATGAGACTGGTGCGCTGCGGCTTGGAGCAACTGCGCCATGGGCTGCGGAGGATTCCAGAAAGGCCCGGAGAAACTCTGCGCGTCTTGATCAGGTCTTTCCCACACTGGGACAGTTAGGACCCCGAGTCGTCAGCTGGTGAGTCCAACCCCCAGGACCTGTCCGGGTCCGTTCTCCGGCTTCAGGTCAACGGGACCTTTAGAAGCAAGATCTCAACTCCCCAGCACAAGAAGTCCCTGTGAAACTCCCACTCCCAGCCCCCGGAACGACTTGTCCGGCAGGAACGCCAGCCAGCTTATGAAGCCACATGTGTCCCTGGCGCCACCTGTTGTCAGTTCCCGCTGATTACTCTGGTTCAGGCACTCTATTGAGCACGGCGCAGGCGGCAGACTCCTGGGCCGTGACACCCAGGTCACGGAAGTGTCCGATGGCTTCCTGTAATGCGGCGCGGGCCTCTTCGAAGCGCCCCATCAGGCTCAGGATCTCGCCGATCTCTGCCAGTCTACTGGCTGCGGCCAACACGTCGTTGCCCTGACGGGCCAGTTCCCTGGCTTCCCGCTTCAGGACAAGGGCCATGTTCAGGTTGTGCAACTGCTGATACACCTGTCCCAGGGTACTCGTGACGTTGGCCAGCGTGGTCCGTGCCTCCTGGAGTTGCGGCTGCTGCGGGGTAAGAAGGGGACGCATGAGCTCACGGGATGCCTGGAGGGCGGCGCGGGCGGACCTGAAATCGTTCCTGAGGACATGGGCGGCCCCCTGTTTTTCCAACACCCGGCCGTGAATCAGCGGGTCGCCGCTGCGCCGGGCAATGTCGACGGCCTCTTGCAGCGTGGCTCCTGATTCGGGCAGATGAAGTTGTGCCTGTAATTCTCCCGCCACTGCCAACACGGTCGCCTGCCTTGCCCACAGCCCCACCTGTCGTGCGTACCCTGCTGCCTTCAGATATTGAGCGATGGCCCCATGCGGATCCCCCAGCAGCGCATGTTGAATATCCCCCTGTCTCTCACGGAGGACGCCCGCCTGCTCCCAGTCTCCGGCCTGCTCAGCAATCTGTACCGCCTTGGCCAGCAGGGGCAGATGCGTGGTGGGAAAGCCACAGTTGCGGATGTAGGGTCCGTTCAGCCAGCCGTAGAACAGGGCAGGCAGTTCCTCCGGATACTGGCGTTGGGCCAGGTCCGCTGCGCCGAGCAGATTCGGCACTTCATGGCTAAGCAGATCTGAATTCCTGCTGTAATGGTCGGCAAACTGACCAACAGCTTTTAAGACCATATGCGGGTGCAGGGCCTGATGGGTGCAGCTCTCATTCCAGGTCAGTTCGTGCATGCGGTACACCACCGTGTCGGAGCCAGGCTGAATGTAGCGGGCTGTGAGTCCGTGCTGCATCAGGGTGTACAGCGCAGATTCAGTGTCATCGGCGTCCCGGCGCAGGGCGAGGGCCAGCAGCTCCGGGGTGGTTTGCGGCGCGAACAGACTGCCCAGGCCCAGATACGCCTCGTAAGCAGGCGAATCCAGCAGCGCCAGACTCTGCTCGATCAGCGCGGCAACCCTCTGTTCTATCAGGGCAGCGACGCTGCGTCCGTCGCGTTGGCCATGCGGCGCGACGCTCAGCGCAGCCAGCAATTCGCGCGCGCGGGGCGCCCCCTTCTGGAGCAGCGTCACGGCGGCGAGCCGCAGCGCGTAGGGATGGTCGCCCAGCACGGCGCAAAGGGCGTCCAGGGTGTAGGCATCAGGGAGAGGCAGGTCCGGACCATCCGGGCCTGACTGCAGATATCCCCGCATCAGTGCCACTGAATCGTCCCTCGCCAGCCTCTGCAGCGAGACGCGGGGAAGTTGGGGCAGGCGCTGGCGGGACGTGACCAGCACTGGCATATCAGCAGGCAGATGTTCCAGCAATGAGTGCAGGGAGTAGCTGCTGGCCGCGTTATCCAAGACAATCAGGCGGACCTGCTGGTGGCGCAGCGAGGCAGCCAGCTCCGCGTCAGTCGTGGATGGCTGCAGGCCCAGCGCTTCTTGCAGCGCAGCCAACACGACCTCGGGCACGTCGGCATTCAGCTCCAGCCACAGCACGCGGGCCGCCTCAGCTGTCTCAAGTGTCTGGATGACCACAGCCCACGCCAGCCGGGATTTGCCGATTCCCGGCAGACCCTGAAGCAGGGCGCGGTTGTGGGTGCCCAGCTGCGCCGTGACGGCCACCAGATCCTCGCGTCTGCCGCACAGGGGCCCATTTGCCAGCACGGGCAGGTCAGCTGTCGTCAATACCCGGGCGCGGTTGTGTCTGCCGCTCGTTGCGCCGATCCCGAGTTCCAGATGGCGCAGCAGGGCCAGGGTTTCGGGCTGGGGCAGGGTGTCCAGCTCACGCTTCAAGATCACGCGGCAGGCCTCAAACACCTCCAGCGCCTCGGCCATCTGTCCGGCGGCGTGTTCCAGGGTCATCAGGGCGCGGTAACCCCGTTCGTCCAGGGGATCAACTTCCAGTGTCCTCCGCAGGTATTCACGGGCCTGCTCACGCTCGCCCCGTCCTTGCAGGTCGTGGGCGTAGGACAGCAGGGCGTTGAGGTGGGCCCGGTCAAGTGCTGCCTGCTGACCCTCGAGCCATTCCTCAAATTCCGTGCTGGCCCCGCTGAACAGGCCGCCTAGCAGTGGTCTGCGGGGCCACAACAGCGCGAGCGCCGGGGCGTAGTCCTGACGGCCAAGATGATGCCAGACCTCATCCAGATCGCTGTAGGCAGAAACGGCCACGCTTGAACCATGTGCCAGCCATTCGTCGGCGCCTGGGAGCGTCCGCAGGGTGTAGAGCGCCTGACGAACGTGCGCCGCGCCGCGACCCGGCCAGAACGTGCAGGCCAGGGCCTGACGTGGCGTGGGCCCCTGCAGATGCAGGTAGGCCAGCAGGCTCAGCAATCGCGGCGCGGTCAGCCCTAGCGGACGGCCCTTCCAGGCGGGCAGTACCTCACCCAGCACCCGCAGGGTCAAGCCGTTGCTTGCCGCTGGATAGGAATGAGAGGAGGACTCAGGTGCGGTACGCCTGGGAGGAGTCATGCACGTTCAACCGCCTTCTGGTTCTTTTCTGCGGACCTCAGGAATATGAAAGTCACGGCCGGAGAGGACAGGCGCGCGGGATAACTGACCGCCGCGTCAACTGATGATCCTAATGCTACTCCCTCCGCCCGCCCTGAGAGGAGATCCCATGACGCCGCCTTGACGGGGCAGCCTTTAACCTCGCTTTAGAACTGCAGAAGGCACATGGGCACTTCAATGGTTATCCAGTCGTCTCCGCTGTTCGGGCCGCGCGACTTCGTGTTCACAGGACCAGCACTCAGGTCCGCCGCATCTGGCGGGACGTGACTTCAGATTGTTTGTCGAAACTGAGGAGGCGTGGAATGACAGAGCCCAGACGAGTGATCCACCTATCCCTATGGGCTGCCGTACTGTGCGCTGCCCTTGCGGGGACTGGGAACGGCCAGGCGCGCGCAAGCTCCGGCACATTGTGGACGATAAACCAGTACGACACCAGTCAATCGTCCGCTCAGGCCGTACTGACCGCGGCAGCGCCCACCCTGGAACTGGTGTTGTCTCCATTCAACCTCCAGGCTGTAGACACCGCGACGTTCTCGGTTAACCAGAGCGCCATGAATGCGCAGCTGGCGGCGAGCGGCCTGAACAAAACCGGACGCGCTTTCGTGGAGGGGCAGCAGATTGACACCTGGTACTCGGCGGTGGAAGACCGCAGCGTGGTCTGCGTGGCCTGGGCCGAGGGCGAACGCCACAGCCAGTTGGCCTACGTCATGCAGGGCAAGATCCGTCGCTCAGATGTTATGTCGCTGCCTTGAGCGGCCACAGTCCGCAGTCTGTCCACCAACATTTCTCCGTTCTCATTCTGTCCGGCAAGGAGCCCCGCAATGAAAAAAATCCTGACCATGCTGTTGACCCTGACCGCCATGAGTGGAATGAACACGAGCTTCGCTGAATCGGTACCGTGGGCCGTCGTGGTGGCCAATACCAGGGGCGCCGATACGTTGACCTACGATCATCTGAGCACCGAATGCGCCTGGCAGGGACTGGCACTGCCCGATGATGTGCTGACGGCGCTGGGCGATCCCCGGCAGATCGTTGTCAAGGTGGGTGACCTGCCCGAGAACGTGAAAGTCAGCGTGCGCCCCGGACGGACAGACGGCGTGGTCGGTTTAAAAATCACGCGCACGGACAAGTCACAGGCGGTTCGGCAGATGGGCCGCATCATCCTGACCAATCCCGCCACGGGCTACAGCTACACCGTGCAGGCGATGGTTGTGGGGATGGAAGTGGCCGCAAACTAACGTCACAGCGGGCCGGACCTCTTTTCATCTGGGCAGGAGAGAGGTCCGGCCCGTGGTGTGAAACCACCGGACCAGACCCGCTACCGGCCGTTTACCCTCTGTCCTCCCACATACACCTCCAGCACGTTCAGGGTGTCATCCAGCACCACCAGATCGGCGCGTCGCCCCGGCTCCAGCACGCCCCGGTCAGCCAGTCCCAGCGAGCGGGCAGGTGTCTCGCTCAGCATGCGGCTGGCGGAGTCAAGTGAAATGCCCGCCTGAACTGCGTTCTTCAGGGCCACGTCCATCGTCAGCAGGCTTCCGGCCAGTGAGCCTCCCTCCAGCGAGGCGCGGCTACCTTCGACGATCACGCGCTGACCGCCCAGTTCGCTGATGCCGTCGCCCAGACCGGCGGCGCGCATGGCGTCGGTGATCAGGGTGACGCGGTGCGAGGCGGCGCAGGCCAGCCGGAAGCTGGTGGGATGAACGTGAACGTTGTCCAGAATGATTTCCAGGTAGGCGTGGGCGTCGGCCATTAGCGCGGCGGGGGGGCCGGGCACGCGGCCCTCGATGCCGCCCATCGCGTTGAATAGATGCGTGGCGCAGGTGGTGGCCCCCGCCGCGTCCAGGGCGTCCAGAAAGGCGGTCACGGTCTCGGCGTCGGCCCGGGTGTGGCCCACGCCGATGCGGACGCCTGCGCGCGCCAGGGCCAGCGAGGCGTCCAGCGCCCCTGGCAGTTCCGGAGCGATGGTCACGGCCCGCACCACGTTCAGCGCCAGCACCTCCGCGATCCGCTCGGGGGTCGGCGCGAGCGTGTTCGGCGGCTGGGCACCCAGCCGCTCCGGACTGATGAACGGCCCTTCCAGATGGGCCCCGACGATGTCCGCGCCCCCCGGGACGCCGCCGTCGTCCATGACTTTCCGGATGCCGTGCAAGGCGGCCAGCACGTTCTCCCAGGGATTGGTGATGGTGGTGGGCAGCAGCGTGGTGGTGCCGTGCGCGGCGTGGAACCTGGCCAGCGTCCGCACGGCCTGCGGGCCATCCATCGTATCCGCGCCGCCGCCACCGTGAACGTGCGCGTCGACAAATCCGGGCAGGATCAGCCGGTCCGTGGGCGCGCCCGCATCAGGCATGATGGCCATGATCTGACGGTCAAAGTCCAGTCGAGCAGGAACGAAGCGTCCAGTGGGCAGCAGCACTTGTCCGGTCAACGTCTGGTTCAGTGAAGAGGTCATCGGGTGGCTCCAGGAGCGCGGCTGCCGCGTGTGGGATGAGGGCCGGGGCGGGCCGGACGTGCCGTCACGTCGGCCCGGCCATAAAAACAGACCGAGCCTAGCATCTGCCACGCGCCGTCCACAGCGGGCGGTAGGGCTGAACATGGGCCGCACCCAGATTGCTTCAGGGGCGCGCGGCGGCCAGCCCCTCGCGGACCCTGGGGGCCACCTGGGTGCCCAGCAGTTCGATGCCGCGCAGCATGTCCTGGTGGGGCAACAGCACGTTGGTCATCTGGAAGGTCAGACGCGAAAGGCCGCCCAGCGCCCCGTTGACGTAAGCGACTTTCTGCGCCACGGTCTGCGCGTCGCCGATCAGGTACGCGCCGGTCGGCCCACACGCCGCGTCGAACTGCTCACGCGTGGGCGGCCGCCAGCCCCGCTCCTGGCCGAGGGCCGAGAACAGCCGCTGGTGGCCTGGCCAGAAGGCGTCTCTGGCCGCCTCAGGGGTCTCGCCCACGAAGCCGAAGGCGTGGACACCCACCTGCAGCTGTTCGGGGGCGAAACCGGCCTGCTGCCCGGCGCGGCGGTACAGGTCGATCAGGGGCCGGAACTGCCGGAAGTCGCCGCCGATGATCGCCACCATCAGCGGCAGCCCCAGCGTGCCCGCCCGGACGAATGAGGCGGGGGTGCCGCCCGCACCCAGCCAGACGGGCAGCTTCGCCTGCAATGGGCGGGGGTAGATGCCCTGTCCGGTCAGTGCGGGGCGGTGCTGCCCGGACCAGTGGACGTTGGGCGTGTCCCTGATCTGGAGCAGCAGTTCCAGTTTCTCGGCAAACAGCGCGTCGTAGTCTTCCAGCGCCAGACCAAACAGCGGGTAGGCCTCCACAAAGGAGCCCCGGCCCACCACCAGCTCGGCCCGCCCGCGCGACAGCAGGTCCAGCGTCGCGAACTCCTGAAAGACCCGCACCGGATCACTGGCGCTCAGGACGGTCACGGCGCTGGTCAGACGGATGCGCTGCGTTCTGGCCGCCGCCGCCGCCAGGATCAGGGCAGGCGCGGAATCCAGGTATTCGGGGCGGTGGTGTTCACCAATGCCGAAAACGTCGATTCCGGCGCGGTCCGCCGTCTCGATCTCTTCAAGCAGGTTGTTCAGGCGGTCCGTGGCGGCCAGCGTCTCGCCGGTCTGGGGGTCCGAAACCACGGCGGCAAAGCTGTCAATTCCGATCTGCATGGGGCGCGCTCCTGTTGGGAAAGTGGGGCATTCAGCAGAGACTTCCGCCGAATGGGGTGACTCCAGCATACTGTGTTTTGCAAAGGGGTTTGCCCAATTCGTAGACGACGCGGTGCAGCTTCCGGGCCGCCGTGCTGTAATTCCTCATGCCCACTGCCTCTGCCCTGCTGGCCCTTGACATCGGCGGAACGTCCATGCGCGCCGCGCTGATGGAAGGGGGGCGCATCACCCGGCGCGCCGAGGTCCGCACGCCCAAACCCAGCGTGCCGGACGCGGTGATCGGCGCGGCCCTGGCCCTGGCCGCGCCTTTTGCCGCGTCCGCCGCCGCCGTGG
The DNA here is from genome assembly GCF_014647055.1 of Deinococcus aerolatus. Taxonomy (NCBI): domain Bacteria; kingdom Thermotogati; phylum Deinococcota; class Deinococci; order Deinococcales; family Deinococcaceae; genus Deinococcus; species Deinococcus aerolatus. Next base: position 81,090 of record NZ_BMOL01000013.1, read on the forward strand.
GCGTCGCCTGCGCGGGGGCGGTGGCCGCCGGGAACGTGACCGCCACCGCCACGCATACCTTTCCTGGCTGGACCGATATTCCGCTGGCCCAGAGAATCGGGGCGGGGCTGACCCTGCGCTGCACGGCGCTGAACGATGCCCGCGCCGCCGCCTGGGGTGAATTCGCGGCGGGCACTGGACAGGGGGCCAGCGAATTCATGTTCGTCACCGTCAGCACCGGGGTGGGGGCCGGCCTGGTGCTGGGCGGGCGGCTGCACCTGGCCGGCAACGGTCTGGATGCCGAGCTGGGCTTTGTGAGCGTGCCTGCGCTGTGGAGGCGTGGGGTGGGGGTGGCCCCGCTGGGTGAACTGGGCCCGCTGGAATTTGAGACGAGCGGCACGGCGCTGGGCGCCCAGGCGCTGGCGCTGGGTCTGGCCGACACACGCGCGCTGGCCGACGCTGCGGAGACTGGGCATGCGCCGGCCGACGAGGCCTACCGCCGGTCTGCCGCGCTGATCGCCTGGAAAATAGCGGATGTGGCGGCGCTGCTGGGGGTGACGCGTGTGGCGCTGGGCGGCAGCGTGGGCCTGCGGACCGGGTACCTGGAGCGGGTGCGTGACAGCCTGGAACACTTCCCGGCGCGCTATCAATCTGAGGTCGTTCACGCCGAGCTGGGCGCGGACGCCGGATTGATCGGGGCGGGATTGTGGGCGGGGAACGCGGAGCAGACCTAGGCCACCGCCTATACTCCGGGCCATGACCAGCGGCCGTCTGCATCCCTGGCGCCGCTCCGGGGCCAACGCCATTGCCCACGCGCTGCGGGCATGGTGGCGCGCCAGGCTGGGCCGCCCGCTGGGAACATAAAACCGTCGCCTTTGTGTGTCCCTGTGTCTGGGGGCAGCCCCTCATCTCTTCTGCGAGGTTCCACCATGACCGTATTTGACCGCCTGTTTGCCGATTCCACCCTGAGCCAGTTGCAGGAAAAAGACGCCCGCGATCCGCTGGCCCACAAACGCCAGGAGTTCAAGCTGCCGCAGGGCGTGGTCTACCTGGACGGCAACAGCCTGGGCGCGTTGCCGCTGAGCGTGCCTGCCCGCCTCGCACACGTTGCCGGGGAGCAGTGGGGGGAGCAGCTGATCCGCTCGTGGATGGCCAACGGCAGCACCTCGGTGGGCGCTGAGGCCGCCCAGGACTGGATGAACCTGCCGGACCGCGTGGCCGCCAAGATTGCCCCGCTGATCGGCGCGCACGCCCACGAGGTCGCGGTGGGAGACAGCACCAGCGTCAACATCTTCAAGCTGCTGGCCGCTGCGCTGCACATGGCCCCCCCAGGTCGCCGCGTGATTCTGACCGAAGCCGACAATTTTCCCACGGACCTGTACATGGCCCAGGGGCTGAATGCCCTGCTGGGCGGGCGGTATGAACTGCGGACCGTGCCAGGGGATGAACTGGAAGCGCATCTGACCGATGAGGTTGCGCTGACCCTGCTGACCGAGGTGGACTACCGCACGGGCCGCAAGCTGGATCTGGCGGGCCTGACCGCCGCGGCCCGTAGGCAGGGCATCCTGACCATCTGGGACCTGGCGCACTCTGCCGGGGCGTTTCCGGTGGACCTGAACGGGGCGGGCGCAGATTTCGCGGTGGGCTGCGGCTACAAGTTCCTCAACGGCGGCCCCGGCGCCCCCAGCTTTCTGTTCGTCGCCGCGCGGCATCAGGACTCGGCCCGGGCCTTTCTGAGCGGCTGGATGGGCCACGCCGATCCTTTCGAGATGGCCCGTGAGTTCACCCCGGCCCCCGGCGCGCGGCGCTACGTGGTCGGCACACCCGCGGTCCTGAGTCTGAGCGCGCTGGACGCGGCGCTCGACGTCTTTGCGGACGTGGACCTGGGGCAGCTGCGGGCCAAGTCGCTGTCGCTGACCGACACCTTCATCGAACTGATGACGCCGCTGGCCGCGAGGCACCCGCTGACGCTGGTGACCCCCCACAATCATGATGAGCGGGGCAGTCAGGTCTCCTACCAGCATCCGCAGGCGCGCGAGGTCATGCAGCAGCTGATCGAACGCGGCATCCTGGGCGATTTCCGTACGCCGGATATCCTGCGCTTCGGCTTCACGCCGCTGTACCACTCGCACGCGGACGTGTGGCGGGCCGTACAGGGTATCCGGGGCGTGCTGGAGGAGGCCGGGCCGGCATGACCGATCAGAACGCTCCAGAACGCGCGTACACCGATTTCTCCCACAGCCTCAGCTACGGCGATTACCTGCGGCTGGATACCCTGAAGTCCGCACACCAGCCCATCACCGGGGCGCATGACGAACACCTATTCATCACCGTCCACCACGTCTCGGAGGTGTGGCTGGAACTGGTTGTCCGCGAACTCAGGGCGGCGATGCGCCTGCTCGAAGGCGGCATTACCGATACGCCGCTAAAGATGCTGACCCGCGTGGTCCGCGCCCAGGAGCAGCTGACCAACGCCTGGGAAGTACTCAAGACCATGACCCCCGCTGATTATCTGCAGTTCCGCCACGCCTTCGGGCAGGCGTCAGGCTTCCAGTCGGCCAGTTACCGCATGGTGGAGTTCCTGCTGGGCAACCGCCGCGCTGTGCTGCTGCGCCCTCACGAACACCGCCCGGACCTGCACGGTCCACTGGAAGCCGTGTTACACGCGCCCAGCGTCTACGATCTGGCGCTGCGGCTGCTGGCCGAGCGCGGGCTGGCGGTGCCAGACGAGGTGCTGGGGCGGGACCTGACCCAGCCTCCCGTGCTGAACGAGACGGTGTTGGAATCGTGGCTGACCGTCTACCGCGACCCCGAAACGTACTGGGACCTGTACGAACTGGCCGAGAAACTGCTGGACGTGGAGGATAACTTCCGGCGCTGGCGCTTCAACCACCTGACCACCGTGGAGCGCACCATCGGCTTCAAGCCCGGTTCTGGCGGCACCAGCGGCGCGGGCTACCTGCGCGGCGTGCTGAGCGTGGTGCTGTTCCCCGAACTGTGGGAAGTCCGGACGCGGCTGTAGGCAAAAAGACAAGGCAGTATGAAACCATGACCCTCTCTTTGACCGTAGCGTGGGGGTCGGCCCGCCGATGCCAGCCATGACAAGGAGATTCCGTGAACCGATTTCTGACCTTTTTCAGCGCCGCCACCCTGACCGCCAGCCTGGGCCTCGCTTCTGCCGGGGGGGCCGGACCCGTAGGCAGTGGCCTGATCAGCATGCCCAGCCCCTACAGCGTGAGCGCCACCCTGGACCGTGTGGCGGCGGCGGCGGCGGCACTCGATTTCGCGGTCGCGGCGCGCATCAACCACGCCCAGGCAGCGCAGAAGGTGGGGCTGGAACTGCGGCCCACCGAGGTGCTGCTGGTGGGCAACCCCAGGGGGGGCACCGCGCTGATGCAGTGTGCGCAGACGGTGGCCATTGATCTACCCGTCAAGTTCCTGGCGTATCAGGACGCTGCTGGGCAGGTCTGGCTGACCTACACCGATCCGGCCGCCCTGATGTCGCGTTACAACGCGAGGGGCTGCAACGAGGCCTTCGCCAAGGCGGGAGGGGCGCTCAAGACGATTGCGATGAATGCGCTGAAATAGCGTTTCTGAGGCTGGGAAGTGGTGCTGGGTAGCTTGTCCCCGCCCCGGCCTGTCCGGCTGAGAGGCCCCCAATCAGCACGATTCCACTGAAACAGGCCGCGGCTGGTGGCTCCGGAGCAGCCTCTCTCCCGGCGAGGGGCGCTGGAGGCTGGATACCAGGGACACCAGGTGGCAGGCTTCAGGTCTGTCGAGGTCAGAGTGAGCCATGGGCCGCCCACGTTAGAACGCGTTTCGGAATATGGTTGAAATGCATCAGAGCGCTGCCAAGCGACGCAAGACGACGCGGCTCATCGCGAGATAACACCAAACCTCCGTGGTTTCGGGGAGGATTTCGAAGACTCTGGCCAATCGGCGGTTTCAGCCCATCCACGCGAAGGAATGCTCCACCACCCAGCGTCTCGGCAGGACACGAAACGCATTTGGATCAATGCCTTGAGCTTCCAGAAGATCCGGTGCGTACCGCTTCAATTGGCGCCACCAGGGGTACACGACTTCGAGATCGACATTGAGCTCGTGGCTGACCCATCGTTTGAATTCGCCGGTGTACCCCTGATCCGCCCAAATCTTCTGCAACGTTGGAAATGGTCCCTTCACGGCTTCGCTGAGCAAGATCCCGGCAAACCATCGGCAGTTTCTTAGACTTCACCTGCTTTGCGCTGTCACCTTTCCCAAGAGCTACCGGGTAGAGCTGTTCTCTGCGTTCAGCGGCAGCTCCATGAAAACCCAGTGCCTTCTTAACGGTTCAGGAATCTCGCTCTCGGCATATGAATCCGTATTTCGGAAGCCTAGGCGCCGATACAGCCGATGGGCTTCATGCATGTACCCAGCACTGTCCAGGCGAATCAAGGTCCGGCCGTCCTGGCGAGCCTCCTCGATGGCTCGGGCCACCAAGGCGCGACCTACGCCCACACCTCGATGTGTGGGGCGCACATACATCCGCTTGAGTTCGACTGCGCCGTCGCTGTGTACCTTCATCGACAACACGCCAATGGGCATATTTTCCAGGGAAGCCAGCAACAACCGGCCCTGCGGCGGCAAGAACTGCCCTAGGCTCACCCGGTCATGTTCCAAGGTAGCTTGGATGTCCCATTTGATGCCGTACTGGCGGTCAAGCTCTCCCTCGTTCCACTCCAAGTACTTCCGGAAGAGACCGAGCGCATTTACACGCTGCTGAGGGCTCTGCACCTGTTCGATAGACAACACCATTGGCCTCCTTTCCAAGCTTGGGCGGGCTAGGGCGTGTAGACCAGGGGTGAAGTCTCTGGGTGCCCCAGTGTCTTTTCTGGGCGTGGTGTGAAGAAACCAGAGCTGCCCCATGTTTGAGCTTATGATGCCCTTGAAAGGGAGGTTCACATGACGGCCATGACTGGAGTGCGCGACGTCTTCACGCGGATACACAGCATCTTCGACACGGGTGATCAGTAACAGATCGACACGCTGTTCTGGCCGTCCACTGACTTGCTCGTCATCGGAACCGACCCACAGGAGTGGTGGGAAGGCGAACCGCGCGTGCGCGAGGTGCTGCGCACGCAACTTGAGGAAATGCACGCCGGCGGCGTGCGGGTGCAGCCTGGGGAGCGGCAAAGGATCGTGGAGCGCGGCGACACCGGCTGGGGGGCCGAGGACGTGAACCTGGTCATGCCTGACGGCCAGTTGGTGCCCGCGCGGCTGACGTTGGTCTGCGTGCGTGACGGAGAGGAGTGGTGGGTGGCACACTGGCATATGTCGTTCGGCGTGGGGAACGATATAGCGCTCGGTCAGGACCTGACCATTTGAACGAGGTGCCATTCAGTGCCGCCCCAGGTGCTTCCGGGTGAGGAATCTCTAGACAAACGCCAGCTGTGAGATATCGCGGGCATACAGCGCGACCACTCTGGCATCCGGGTGAGCTTTGAGATTTGGCAGGTACATCAGTTCTGACCACCAAACACGTCCCACCTCGTGAATCAAAAAAGCGGTGGTGGCTTTTGGGAGTGGCCGATCCGTGCAGGGGTTAGGATCGCCAGAAAGGATGACCGGCCAGTGCTGACAATCCACTATGAGACCAGCAAGTTTGGTCTGCCAGAGCAACAGGAGGCCTTTGTCAGCTTCACGGGTTCAGCATCCGCACCGCACTCAGCACTGAAAGCCAAGCACGGTCCCACCGGCGGTCCCAAAAGCGATCATCCAGCCATCGGTGAGGTTGTGGCAAGTTGTTGGAGCCCGAGGTGCGGTGAAGGTTCCGAAAAGCAGATGGCCTGAACTTCAGGCCACCTGCCACACGATTTCTGGCCACGTTTTGACAGCGGCTCGTTGATGATGTCTACGATGGGGAGCGGAAACGGTGGAGCGAGCCGGGTGGTGAAGATTTGTGATCCGGGCATGCAGGTTGAGAAAACCCTGTGCCCGTCGTCGTGACCTGAACCCTCGCTGCTGATGTTCCTGCCTTCGTGTAGGGCGGTGGGATTGCTCAATCAGGTTATTGCAGCGGGCGATTGAGATGATCTGAACGTGCTCCACGGGGTGGAGCACGGGACATTCGCGAAGGGCTGCACCACAACTCCACAGCTTGTCGGTGTAAATCACCTCCGGCACGGCGTGTTCCCCCAGTAGACGGTGGAGGAACGATTTGGCGGCTTCAGTATCACGGTGTTCCTGGAGGAAAACGTCCAGCACGGCTCCATGTTCGTCGACGGCCCGACACAGCCAGTGTGTGACCCCGCCGATGTCCACGTGCCGTTACGTCCAAGTACCACCGGGAACCCCGACGGGGTTCCCGGTGGCGGAGGCCCTGGGTGAAGAGGTCACTGAACTTGATGTACCAGCTTCGAATGGATTCACGCGTGACGACGATGCCGCGTTCCAGCAGCAGTTCTTCGACATCCCGATAGCTGAGTGTGAAGCGGTGGTACAACGTTTGCGGCGTAGCCGATCACGGCAAGAGGAAAACGGTAGCCGGGGAGCTTCTGGCCGTTCAGCACAGCGTCACCCTACCCGAACAACTTGCCACAACCCCTGCTGGTAGGGGACAGCCCCTAGCGTGACGTTCATGCCCTTGAGTTCCAGGGCAAACTTGCCCCGACCAGCGCGGATCAGGAAATCCGAGCGGTTGCCCGTCGCGTTAGTTTCCTCCGGCACAACCTCAGCTGGATTCCAGATATCAAAGCCATTGGCGTGCAGCAGCCGTAGCACGATGGCCTGCCGAACCACCGCTTCACCGGGATTGGGGAGGTGTGCAAGCCAGCCTTGAATAGCCCCGACGGCCTCCCGGATACGTTCCTGCGCGCTGGGCATGTGCAGCGAGTGTAGCAATCAGGGGCGCTTATCGGGCAGCACCTGCCTCAGCACTCAACACCACTGCCCGCCCCACCCCCTCCGATTCGTAGGCGGCCAGCACGACCTGCAGCGCCCGCACCCCGTCCTGCCCGCTCGCCAGCAGGGCCGCCTTTCCCCCACCGCACACGGTCAGAAAGTCGCGCAGCATGGCCCCGTTCAGATCCGCGCCATAGCCCGCCCAGCGACGACCCTGTACATTCGTCACGCTCAGGTGCTCGGCGAAGGCGTCCAGCGAGCGCATCCCGGCCGTTCCCACTACGCCCAGCTTCAGGTGGCCCCAGCGCGGATAGGCGCGCGGGCGGCTCCACGAGCAGTCGATGGTGGCGACCGCGCCCGACTCCAGGTTCAAGGTGACCAGTCCAGCGGCGTCTGTCTGCTCACGGCCGGGAATCGTCCAGGCTGGCACCGGGATCAGGCGGGCGTAGACGCTCTGCACGCGTTCGCCGAAATGGTGCAGCAGGTCGGCCAGATGGATGATGTGATCCATGCCCGCCCCACCGCCTGCCAGCGCAGGGCCGCTGAACCACGCCCGTTCGTGATCCGGACTGACCGAGTGGTTCACGCCGCTGTAGGCCAGAACGTTGCCCAGCACGCCCGCCTGCACCTGGGCCCGCAGGTGCCGCACGGCCGGTGAGTAGCGAACGGGAACCGCCGTATGGAGCGTCACTCCTGCCAGAGCGCAGGCGTCCAGCAGGGCCTGGGCATCCTCCAGGGTGGTCGCCAGGGGTTTCTCGGAAAGGACGTGGGCGCCAGCACGGGCAGCGGCTTCGACGTAGGCGCGGTGGTGGACGGTCTCGCTGCACACGACGACGCCGTGGGGCCGAGCGGTGAGCAGGTCTGGAAGCGGCAGCAGTCGGAGGCCGGTGGAATCAGCAAAGTCGGCAGCCAACTGCGGGGCGGCCTCCGCGTAGCCGATCACGTCTACGTCGGGCTGTCCGGTCAGCCACGCCGCGTATCCCTCGGCATGAACGTGAGCGACACCCAGCAGCGCGATCCGCACGGGCGTCATCCGTCCACCGGCTGCCCGAATTCGATGCTGCGGCGCACTGCTAGAGCCAGGGCCAGCGCGGCGCGGGCGTCGGCAGGCTCGATCAGGAAAGGCTGGCCGGACTCCAGGGCGTCGTAGGCGTGCCACAACTCGGCGGCGTAGGGATCGTCGGCGCCCAGGTCGGGAAGGGCGGCGCCGTCCTGCTCGGCGGTGGTCGGAACGGCACCGTGCGCCTGTAGAGGCAGCACGGCGTCGGATGTCCATTCGATAACTCCGGTCGTACCCGCAATATCCAGCGCGGTACGGAACACGCCGGGAGGGGCCGCCCAGCCGCCTTCGATCAGGCTGATGGCTCCGCCGATGTGCGAGAGGGTGGCGTGGACAGTGATCCGCCCCGCTTGCCTGGACTCTGTGGCATACACGCTTGTCACCTCCCCCGCGATCCAGCGCGCGTAATCGAGGTCGTGGATCATCAGGTCGAGGGGCACGCCGCCACTCCGGGCCTCGTCCAGCAACCAGCTTCCGGGTGATGGAGGCGACGACATCCGGCTCAGACGCAGCACACGGGGGTCGTCGATGGCGCCACTGTGCACCTGGGCCTGAGCGGCGGCGTACTGCGGGAAGAAGCGCAGGACATGGGCGACGAACAGCCGCACGCCAGCCTGGGCACACGCGGCGATGATGGGGTCGGCGTCCTCCAGCGTCAGCGCCAGCGGTTTCTCGCAGAGGACGTGTTTGCCGGCGCGGGCGGCCTGCACGGCGTACTCGGCATGGCTGGGGGTGGGCGTGCAGATGTCCACCACGTCCACCTCGGCCCAGAGGTCGTCCAGGGTGGCGCAGGGGATCAGTCCGAAGCGGGCGGCAAAGTCGCGGGCACGGTCGTCCGGGGCACACACGGCGCAGAGCACGCCGGGCCGCTGTGCCCAAGCCTGCGCGTGGACGGTGCCCATCAGCCCAGTGCCGATCAGGCCGACGCGCCTCACTTCAGCGCCCCGCCGGTGATGCCGCTCACCAGCTGCCGCGAGAAGATCACGTACAGCACGACCACCGGCACGATGGCCAGGGTCAGCGCCGAGAGCACCGCATTGTAATCGTTCACGAACTGGCCCAGGAACATGCTCGCGCCCAGCACGATGGTTTTTGTCTTCTCGCCGGGCGCCAGGATCAGCGGGAACCACAGGTCGTTCCAGATGGGAATCATCGAGATGGCCGTCACCGCGCCCAGCGCCGGGCGGATCAGCGGCAGGATCAGGCCGTAGATGCGGTATTCACCCGCACCGTCGATGCGCGCGGCTTCCTTCAGATCGCGGGGCACGCCGCGCATGAAGGAGGTCAGCACGAAGACCGCCAGCGGAACGCCCTGCGCCGTATACACCAGGATCAGCGCCCAGAGGGTGTTGACCAGATGCAGATCGACCATCAGGTTCAGGATGCCCACGGTGCCCAGGCGGATCGGCACCATGATGCCGATGCTCAGGTACAGGCCGGTCAGCGTGTTGAGCCGGAAGCGGTACTCGCTGAGCGCGAAGGCGGCCATCGAGCTGCACAGGAGGATCAGCGCCAGCGAGCCCAGCGTGACCAGCAGGCTGTTCAGGAAGAACAGCGGGAAATTGGCCGAGGTCGCCACCGTGCGGTAGCCCTCCAGCGTGAAGGTCTCGGGGGTCGGCAGCGCGAAGGGCTGCCCGAAGATGCTCAGCTGCGTCTTGAAGGAATTCATGATGATCAGCAGGGTGGGCAGCGTGGCGAGCAGCGTGAACAGGATCAGGCCCAGGTGTGCGAGGACCTGCGTGCCGCGCCCGACGATGGGCTTTTCGCGTACAGGGGCCACTGTAGTCTCGACCGGCGCGATCCCGCCCGCCGTCACAGCTCCACCTCCGTCAGGCGGCGTTGTACTGTCACCAGGTACAGCAGCAGGCCCGCCAGGATGATCGTCAGCATCACCCCGGCCACCGCCGCGCCCATGTATTCGTCGCCGGGCTGCAACTGATATCCGAAGAAGGTGCGGTAAAATAGCGTGCCCAGGATGTCCGAGGCGAAGTTCGGCCCCGCCAGCGCGCCCTGCACCGAATAGATCAGGTCGAAGGCATTGAAGTTGCCCACGAAGGTCAGCACGCTCACGATCCCCACCGTGGGCAGGATCAGCGGCAACTGGATGCGCCGGAAGATCGTCCAGCCGCCGGCACCGTCGAGCCGGGCGGCCTCGTACAGCTCGTCGGGAATCCGTACCAGCGCGGCCAGGAACAGCAGCATGGGAATGCCGATGTTCTGCCACACCGAGATTAATCCCAGGGTGGGCAGCGCCGTGCCCGGCAACCCCAGCCAGGGCTGATCGAGGGCCTGCAAGCCCAGCGGCTCCAGCAGGCCGCGCTGCACGCCCCAGGCCGGATTCAGGATTAGTTTCCAGACGAAGCCGATGATGACCACCGAGAGCACGGTGGGCGTGAACAGCAGCGTACGGTACACCGCCGAGCCGCGCAGCCGGAAGCTGAGCAGCACCGCCAGCAGCAGGCCCACCGGGTTCTGCGCCAGCATGTGGATGGCGAAGAACACCACGTTGTTGCGCACCGCGTTCCAGAGCGGCTGGGCGTACAGCTCGCTGCCCAGCAGCCGGCGGTAGTTGGCGAGGCCGGCGAAGTGCTCCGGCCCGTCCGCCGCCCTCGTCTGGAGCGAGAGCCACAGCGAGGCCAGGATCGGGTAGATCATCACCACCGTGTAGATCAGCACCGCCGGCGCCAGGAACACCACGATGTGCCAGGGGAAGGGCCGGCGGGCGCGGCGCGTGAGATAGGTCATTCAGGGCACCTCTGGAGCAGGGATCGCAGGAATATTGGCTTGGACGCCATGCCTGCACCCCCCTCTGCTATGCAGCTCTGCGAGTCCCACCCTCCCCCACGAGGGGGGAAGTGCTAAAAACTCGTATCAGTCGTCATTTGAGATTGCTGCCGGATAACGCTCAGGCCCGGCCCGACATGTACCGGACTGGGCCTGTCGGAGTACGGATTTACTTCCCTTTCTGCGGGGCGTACCAGCTCGCCAGGTTCTTCTGCACCATGTCGCCGGCCGCCTGCGGGGTCATGGTGCCGTTCAGCAGCTGCGAGGACACGTTCCACAGGTCGTTCTCGTTATTGGGGTTGGCGTTGCGCGAGAGGATCTGGTATGAACTGCGGAAACTTTTGCCGCACTGGGAGCGCCACTTCAAGAACTCCTGCGCGACCGGGTCTTGCACCGTGTACTTCACGTTCGCCAGCGGGAAGAAGCCCGGCAGCGCGTTGGCGTACAGGGTGGCAAACGAGTCCGAGGCGACCCAGGTCAGGAAGGTTCTGGCCGCCGCCTGGTTCTTGCTGGCGGCGTTGATGCCCAGGCCGATGTCGGGATGGTCGTCGATGACGCACTTCTTGCCGGCGACCGAGTAGGGCGCGAAGGCCCCGATCTCCAGCTTGGGGTTCATCTGCCGGAAGGTGCCGATGTCCCAGCTGCCCGCCGGATAGACGGCGCCGCGCCCCTGCGCGAACATATTCTGGGCGTCCGGGTAGGCCAGCGCTTGGTAGCCGCGCGGTAGGAAGGGCTTCCAGCGTTCCAGCGCCTGGAAGGCCTGCAGGAAGCCGCCTTTGTTGTACTGGGCCGCGCCCGAGAGCAGTCCCTTACGCCCGGTCTCACCGTTCCAGAGCGTCGGCCCGATGTTCTGGTAGCCCATGGTCGCGGACTCCCACTGATCCTTGGTGCCCATGACGAGTGGTTCGTACTTGCCGCTGGCCTTGATCTTGGTCATGGCCGACAGAAACTGCGCCTCGGTGGTGGGCACGCTCAGGCCGAGTTCCTTAAAAGCAGTCTTGTTGTAGATAAACCCGTGGATCACCGACGCCATCGGAATGCAGAAGGTCGTCTTGCCGTCGTCGGTCGACCAGGCGGCCTTGGCCACCGCGTCGAAGTTGTTCAGCCCAGGGAGGCCGTTCAGGCTGGTCAGACGCTTTGCCGCGAACAGCTCCAGGCTTTTGTCGAAGGGCCGGCAGGTAATCAGGTCGCCGGCGGTGCCCGCTTTCAGCTTGGCGTCCAGCACGGCGTTGTATTCGGCCGGGGCGCTGGGAGAGAAGACCACGCGGATGTCCGGGTTCTGTTTCTCGAAGGCCGGGATGATCGAGTCACGCCAGACCTTGAGGTCGTCGTTGCGCCAGCTCTCGATGGTCAGGGTGGTCTTCTGGGCACCGGCGAGACCGGCGAGTAAGAGCAGCGAGAGGGGAATCAGCGTCCGGTTCATAGGCGTACCTCCTGCGGGTGAAGCAGAGAAATCGCGGACTGGCGGCACTTGTGGAGCAATTGTGATGATGTACCGGTCAGGTATACTCCCGCCCGTAAAGTAAAGTCAACCGGAACCGGAGATGCAGCCGGCGCCCCCCTGGACGACCAGCAGGCACCAGTGAGAGAAATGGGCAGACCAACGCCCCACCGAAGCCGCTGTGCGCGGGCCAGACGGCGGCAGCCTCTCTTCCCCATCATTGGCAAGATAAGGTCGAGTCGTCTGTGATTAGCACCAACTGCCACGGGGTAGCCGCAGTCTGCCGCGTTGGGGATAAACTGGGCGAAATCCTGTTCGGTGAACAGGATGCCGAGTTCGTCGCGCAGGCGGAGAAAGGACGTACCTTTGGGAAATGCAGTGCGGGCAATGCATGCGGTAGCCGCTGGAATCTCTGGAATTGCGGTGGGACGCAGCATTTCTCGTTGTGCGCGCTATCCTAGGAATTCGCTAGCAGAATCTGACCTGAGGGTGACCCGGTTTTGGCTCTTCCGTTGATTCCGTGCAGCGGGTCAGCTGGCGGAGTGAAGTTGCTACGGTTTGGTGGAGGGAGAATTAGGGATGACCGACACTAGAGGTCATCATGCCCAAACAGCGAGAAATCTATTCCCCCGAATTCAAGTGGGAAGCCGTTCAGCTCGTTAAAACGACCGGTTAGCGCTGTGCCGAGGGCGCGCGCGCCCTCGGGCTTCCCCCTCACTACGTCGTTCGCTGGCGACAGCAGCACGAGCAGCAGAACCAAGCTGGACGCCCAGCATTCACTGGGCGCGGCAACGCTGCGCTCAGTGCCCAAGAAGTTTGCTTAAAAGCGCTCGAACGGGAACTGGAAATCACCCGCCAGGAGCGGGATATCTTAAAAAAGGCGCTTGGCTTCTTCGCCAAACAGTCCTGACCTTCCAGTTCATTTCTGACCACCGGCACGAGTTCGCGGTCGACCGGATGTGCCAGGTCTTGGAAGTCAGTCTGAGCGGGTATTACGCCTGGCGGGGAAGGCCGAACAGTACGCGGTGTCAGGAGGATGCCATGCTGACTGACAAAATGGGGTTCTGCTTTGCCCGGAGCCGGGGAACCTATGGCACCCTGCGGCTCAAGGCCGACCTTGCGGAAGAGGACGGGCTGCAGGTCAGTCGCCGCCGAATTGGGCGGCTGATGGGTTCAGCGAACCTCAGGGTTCGCTGTAAGCGGAAATTCCGTACCACGACGCAATCGAAGCATTCCTCTTCGGTGGCCGAGAACATCCTGAACCGTGAGTTTCAGGCCTCTGCTCCCAACCAGAAATGGGTTACGGACATCACGTATCTGCCGTGTACGGATGGCTGGCTCTACCTGGCGACAGTCATGGATCTGTACTCGCGAAAAATTGTGGGGTGGGCTATGCATGAACGCCTGGAAACCGTGTTGGTCGCGGCGGCCCTACAGAGGGCCCTGCATCGACGCAGACCAGGAGCGGGTCTGCTACACCACTCGAATAGGGGCAGCCAATACGCCAGTGCAGCGTACCGGCAGGCCTTGCAGCGCCTGGAGGCCGTACAGAGCATGAGTCGGAAGGGGGACTGTTGGGACAACAGCGTGCAGGAGAGCTTTTTCGCGACGCTTAAAACGGAGTTGGAACTGAGCAGGGCGCGAAGAAATCGCGCCCAGACGAGGACAGAGGTGTTCGAGTGGATTGAAATTTTCTACAACCGTGACTCGCTGTCACTCATCCCTGGGCTACCGGTCGCCGGTGGCTTTCGAGGAATAACCCGCCATCCCGAACTAAGCCTCCACTGTAGTGTTGCAATTTCAATGGTGTAGCCATTCGGGAACTTCCCGTGCCCCACCCCGTGGAGAACGTTCAAGTCATCTCGACCGCCCGGTGCAACAATTTGGCCGAGCAGTCCCATCGCCCCACATAGCGACAAGAGCGGCAACAGCGGGGATTCAGGCCGCCTGCCTTTAGGAACCTCCGCCGGACCTCAGTCTCCAACAACTTGCAACAACCTCTCTGGACTCAGGATTGCTGCCGACACAACTGGCGAATCTCTGCAGCCAAGCGTGGGTGAACGCTGGCATGGTCTTCCAGCCAGGTCAGGATGCAGAGGGCTGAAGCCTCATTGTTCTGGTAGCCCTGCATCATCCCCGGCAGGCGGGCAGCCATTTCGGGAAAACGGCCCTCAAAGCGTCGCTCTGGCATAAAGGGATCGGCGCCGCCCTGTTCGGCACCGTGCAGCGCAGCCAGTGCCAAGACCCGGTCAACGGCGTAGCTCTGGATAAAGCGGGTGGCGGTCAGCCGTTCTCCCCGTGCTTCCCGGTGCAGGCCCACCAGGAGGTTGGTCAGCGCCTCGTTGGTGTGCCACTCCGGCGAGGGCGCTGGGGACGTGGCCCGAACACAGGAGGACGCCGACAGGTTGGGAACATCCTCTCTTTTCCAGACCACCCGCCCCGCGGTGTAGGCAATGTGGGGCAGTTCGCTCAGTTCAAAGACGGCGTACTCGGCAAAAATTCCGTCGTCAAACAGGAGTTTGCACCCATCTGGCGTGTTGTAAAAGCTGAAAGCGACAGGGTGCGCGTGTTCCAGCCAATCCAGGGCGGCCAGATACTTTGGCTTGGCTCCAGGGGCGACCAGAACAAAAAAGTCCAGATCGGAATGTTGATCAAGGCGATGGGTCTCCAGGCCAACAGAACCAAGCGCCAGCAGCGCAAGAGCGTCCTCACGCTCCCGTAGACTGGAGGCCAGCGCATCGAGGCGAGTGAGCAGTTGAACAGGACTGGGCATCAGGGGATTCACTGTACTGGATGGTGTTCGCCGTAGTTGGTGCAGGATCGCGGGATAAACACCGTTTGGGGCGGTGTTGAGCTTATGTTTGGGTTATGTTGCCTTAGTGATCTGATTCAGAGGAATGTTGGGAGAGGGAGGCGTTCACTTGGAGTGGAGGTGATGATGGCTTCGAATAAAAAGCTATAGGAATGAGGGCATTAAACAGACACGCTTGACGGCCCCCCTGGCGCACGATGCCGAAGACTTCTGGCAGGTGTACACCGCGAGCACCTGTGCCGTGGAACGGTGCAGGGCGCAATTCTTCGCGCTGCTCGCCGAAGGGCGGCGGCCGAGCGAGGTCTTGCACATCACCCGGTACAGTCAGTTCACCGCCTATGAACTCATGGCGAGGTATCGCGAGTTGGGTCTGGCGGGGCTGCGTGATGGGCGGCAAAACAACCGGGGCGCACCACGCGTGTTGACTGCAGAGCAGCAGCAAGAAGCTTGCTGCTCGATTGCAAGCGGACTTTGAACAGGGCATCGTGTGGTCGGGTAAAGACGTACAGACGTGGGTGCTCGAACAGTGTGGCAAGACGGTGTACCTGGGCCGCACCTATGAATTTATGCGGGCAGCGGGGTTCTCCCCGCAAAAACCCCGGCCCCGTCACGTGAACGGTAATGAAACGGTCAAAGCCGACTTCAAAGCAAAGGGCTAACGGAGACGCTCCGCACGGCGGAGCGTCTCCATCCTCGGGTGTCGCTGTGGTACCTGGACGAACATCGACTGGGCTCAAGCCGATTCGCCGAAGGGTCTGGGCGCCTACGGGTCATACGGGCTCCAATTGAATCGTTTGCAAAACGATGAAAATCCGAGCGAAGCGAGAACGAG